>NZ_BAAALD010000002.1:203463-209121 GCF_039528095.1 Kitasatospora arboriphila | reverse complement strand
AACCAGTGACCCCTTCGGTGTGAACGAAGTGCTCTCCCGCTGAGCTAATCGCCCGGGCAACGAGAAGAACAGTACCACCTCCGCGCCCTCGGCCCCAATCCGTTCCCGCCGGGGCCCGACCGACGCTCCCCCAGATCGCCTCCGGGACAGCTCCGGTGAAAGTCCGTCAGACCGCGGGGGCCTTTCGGAAATCATCGGAAAACAACATAAGGCCCAGACCGTAAATGGTCTGGGCCTTACATCGGAACTGCATTCCGGGTGGGCGATACTGGGATCGAACCAGTGACCCCTTCGGTGTGAACGAAGTGCTCTCCCGCTGAGCTAATCGCCCGGGTGCAGGGAAAACATTACCCCATCCGCGGGGGTGCTCCGAACACCCTCCCGGTCAGTGCAGGTCCCAGGGCAGTACCGCGCCGTACTGCCACAGGTACCAGCCGAGCAGCGCACCGATGATCACCAGGCCGATCACGGTCAGCGTGATGTTGCGGCGGCGCACCTTCGGGTCCAGCGCCCGCTCGGCCGCCTCGGCGACCTTCCGCCGCGTCCAGCGCAGCACCAGCTGGGCCCAGACGAACTCGGTCGCCCAGATGCCCATCCCCAGGAAGATGACCACCCAGCCGGGGCCGGGCAGCGGCAGCAGGACGACACCGAGCCCGACCACGGCCAGGCCGACCAGGAAGACCACCACCTGCCAGCTCAGGTGCAGCGGCCGCGACCGGCGGATGAACGCCGGGGCCCGCGAACCGAGCGGCCGGCCCCCGCCGTCCCGCTCCTCGCCGTCCCCGCTCCCGCCCTCGCCACCGTCGGACGCCATGGGTGCCCCGTCCTCGACCCGGTCAGGATTGTCGTTTCGTACAGCCATGCGGGAAAAGTACCCGAGATACCCGCCGGTACGGGGCCCGACTCCCCGCCGCCGCCGATTCCGCAATGCGCCGGAAGGGGTACGACACGGCGTTGAATCGGGACAGAGGGGTTTACACCGGGCTTTCGGGTGGGATGGTCCGTTCGCCGACGTGCGATTCCCCGAGCGCACACTGAGCGAAAGGCCCTGGCGCTTATGAACACCACGGTCAGCTGCGAGCTGCACCTGCGCCTCATCGTGTCCAGCGAGTCCTCCCTGCCCGTCCCCGCGGGCCTGCGCTACGACACCTCGGACCCCTATGCCGTGCACGCCACCTTCCACACCGGTGCCGACGAGACCGTCGAGTGGGTGTTCGCCCGTGATCTCCTCGCGGAGGGGCTGCACCGTCCGACAGGGACCGGCGACGTGCGGGTGTGGCCCTCGCGCAGCCACGGTCAGGGGGTCGTCTGCATCGCCCTGAGCTCTCCGGAAGGAGAAGCCCTGCTGGAAGCCCCGGCGCGGGCGCTCGAGTCGTTCCTCAAGCGCACCGACGCCGCCGTGCCGCCCGGCACCGAACACCGTCACTTCGACCTCGATCGGGAGCTGTCCCACATCCTCGCCGAAAGCTGACCTCGCTGCGGCGGGCCCGCCTCGGCGCGGCCACGCCCACTGCGTCCGTCCTACTCGGGGGCACGGTCGCACCTGCCGCCACGCACCACCGGCGGTCTCGGGGTCACCGACGGGCCCGCCCGGCCCGACGGTGTGGCGCCCGGCGGTACGGCCGGCCATCCACAAGGGTGGCCGGCCGTACCGCCGGGCGCTTTCCTTCGCTCGGACGGCGCGGCCCGGTAGAGTCGCGGGTGACGACCGACGAGGGGCCGGTGGGCCCCCGCCGCGCGAGGAGCCGACGTGCTGATCACCCATGACACCGAGTGCGCGCTGAGCATTCTGGTCGAGCTGCTCAACACCGCCCCGGAGGCGTGCGGCTCGGAGCAGCTGCCGGACACCGCCGCGCTCGGCGCGTTCGTGGTCAAGCAGGAGATCAGCGAGATCGACTCGCTGACCGGCGCCGACCTGGCCTCGGTGCAGCTGCTGCGCGGCCGGCTGCGCGAGGTGTTCTCCGCGCGCTCCACCGAGGAGGCCGCGGAGCTGGTGAACGCGGTGGTCGCGGCGGCCGGCACCACGCCGCGGCTGACCAACCACGACCACCACGACTGGCACATCCACTACTTCGCCCCGCACGCCGCGATCGGCGACCACCTCGCGGCCGAGCTCGGCATGGCGCTCGCCTTCATCGTGATGGCCGGCGAGCGCGAGCGGCTGCGGCGCTGCGAGGCCCCCGACTGCGAGCGCGTCTTCGTCGACCTCTCCCGCAACCGCTCGCGCCGCTACTGCGACAGCCGCACCTGCGGCAACCGGCTGCACGTCGCCGCGTACCGCGCCCGGCAGCGCTCCGCCGAGGCCGAGGCGGTGGCCGCGGGCTGACCGGCCGCCCGCCCGGCGCCCAGCGGTCCGAGGCGGCCTGGCACGGCCCCCGCGGATGAAAGACTGGGGGCATGACCGACGCCTCCCTCCCCCGCCTCGAATTCTGGTGCGACCTGCAGTGCCCCGACTGCCGCACCGCCCTGGACGACGTCCGGGCGCTGCGCTCCGGCTACGGCGACGAGTTCCGGATCGAGCTGCGGCACTTCCCGCTGGAGAAGAACAAGCACGCGTACGCGGCCGCCCAGGCCGCCGAGGAGGCGTTCGCCCAGGGCAACGGCTGGGCGTACGTCGAGGCCCTGCTGGAGCGGACCGAGGAGCTCGGCCGGGACGGCGAGAAGACGCTGCTGGCCGTCGCCGCCGACCTGGGGCTGGACGCGGACGAGGTCGACACCGCGCTGATCGACGGGCGGCACACCCTGCTGGTCGACGCCGACCAGGCCGAGGGCCGGGCGATCGGGGTCACCGGCACCCCGACCTACGTGATCGCCGGGCAGCGGCTGGACGGCGGCAAGAGCCAGGAGGGGCTGCGCGCCCGGATCGTCGAGCTGATCGAGAAGAACCGGAGCTGACCCCCGCACCCGGCGGGGGCGCCGGCCCGGCCGGCCGACGTCATCAGAGCAGCTGCTTGCCGAGGACCCGCCGGGTGATCCGGTAGCCGAGCGAGGCGTACAGGCCGACGGCCACCGTGTTGCTGCTGAAGACGTTGAGCCCGAGGTCGTGCACGCCCGCCGCGAGGCACTCGTGCTCGGCGGCCAGCATCAGGGCGCGGCCGAGGCCCCGGCCGCGGTGCTCCTCGTCGACCTCCACCACCATCACCCAGGCCAGCGGGCGGCCCTCCGGCGAGACCTCCTGGCGCAGGTGCAGCCAGAGGCTGCCGAGCGCGCGGCCGTCGCCGTCGACGAGCCGGCGCAGTGCGACACCCGGGGTGTCCGGCCCCTGCGGCAGGACCTGGCGGTGGTCGGCCTCCGCCTTGGCCTCGGCCTGCTGCGCGGTGAGGCCCGAGGAGCGCAGGTCGTGCAGGTAGCCGGCTCTCGCGGCGGCCAGCCACTGCGGGTACTCCGCCGCGCCGATCGGACGGACGGTCAGCCCGTCCGGCAGTGCCGGTGCCCGGCCGAGCCGCTTGGCCATGTTCTGCATCCGGTCGGTGTAGCCGAGCACCCGGGCCAGGGCGAGCGCGCCCTCCGCCTCCGCGGGGACGGTGACGTCGGCGCGGCTGCAGCCCCAGCCGCGCAGCACCTCCTCGGCCGCGAGCACGCCGACCGTGCCGCGGCCCCGGCGGCGCCCCTCGGCGACCTCCAACTCGGCGATCTCGCCCCACCACTGGTCGCCGCGCGGCAGCGCGGTGGTGCGCAGCCCGCCCACCGGGCGGCCGTTGACGCAGATCTGCCAGCGGCGGCTGCGGCCGCCGCCGGGCAGCAGCTCCTCGGCGCCCCCCGGGCGCAGCGTTGTGGTCATACCGGCTCCCCTGCCCCGGCGGCGGCCGCACTACGCCTGTGCGGCCGTCGGCGGGGCGGCCCGGTCAGGGGTCGAGGTCGTCGCCGCTTCGCTCGGCGAACTGGGCCATCGCCTTGAGGGTGATCGGCCCGGGGGCGGGCAGCTCGTGGCCGTCGATCCGGTGGACGCCCTGGACGTCGCGGAGGGTGGAGGTCAGGAAGACCTCCTCGGCCTCGAACAGCGCCTCGAAGGGCAGGTCGGCCTCCTCGGCGCCGCTCCAGTCGACGACCAGCCGGCGGGTGATGCCGGCCAGGCAGCCGGACTCGAGGGGCGGGGTGAGCAGCCGGCCGCCGAGGACGACGAAGACGTTGGAGCCGGTGCCCTCGCAGAGCCGCCCGGCGGTGTTGGCGAAGAGCGCCTCGGAGGCGCCGGCCCGGTGCGCGGTCGCGAGCGCCACCACGTTCTCGGCGTAGGAGGTGGTCTTGAGGCCGGCGACGGCGCTGTGCTCGTTGCGGCGCCACGGCACGGTGACCACCGCGGTCGTGTCCGGGCGCGGCTTGGCGGTGCCGAGGGCGACGACCAGGGTGGGCGCGTCCTCGCCCCGCTCGGAGCCGAGCGGGGAGGTGCCGCCGGTGTAGGTGATCCGCATCCGGCCGAGCGGCATCGGGTTGGCGGCGAGCACGGCCGCGCAGGCCTCGCGGACGGCGTCGTGGTCCGGGTCGGCGAGGCCGAGACCGCGGGCGGAGCGGGTGAGCCGGTCGAGGTGGCGGGTGAGCGCGAAGGCCTGCCCGTCGACGGCCTTGACCGTCTCGAAGACGCCGTCGCCGACGGTGAGGCCGTGGTCCAGGACGGAGACGGCGGCACTGCCGGCGTCCACGAGGTTGCCGTTGACCCAGATCATCGAGTGCTGCTCCCGGGGTTGTTCAGTGGGTGCTGGTGCCCGACGCTATCGCGACCAGGCGGGCCGCCTTGAGCTCGGTCTCGTCCCATTCGCGCTCGGGGTCGGAGCCCCAGGTGATGCCGGCGCCGGTGCCGAACCGGAGGACGGGCGCGCCGCCCGTCCGGTCGATCCAGAAGGTGCGGATGCCGACGGCGAGTTCGGCCTCGCCGCGGTCGGCGTCCACCCAGCCGACGGCGCCGCAGTAGGGGCCGCGGGGGGCGGTCTCGAGGGCGTCGATGATCCGCAGCGCGCTGGACTTCGGCGCGCCGGTGACCGAGCCGGGCGGGAAGGTGGCGGCGAGCAGCTCGGGCCAGCCGGCGCCGTCCCGCAGCCGGCCCTCGACGGTGGAGACCAGGTGGACGAGGCCCGGGTGCTTCTCGACCGCGCAGAGGTCGGGGACGGTGACGGTGCCGGTCCCGCAGACCCGGCCGAGGTCGTTGCGGACCAGGTCGACGATCATCACGTTCTCGGCGTGGTCCTTCTCCAGCAGGTCGGCCTCGGTGCGGCCGGTGCCCTTGATCGGGCCGGAGGAGACGGTGCGGCCGCGGCGGCGCAGGTAGAGCTCGGGCGAGGCGGTGGCGATCTCCACCCCGTGCTCGGGCAGGCGGATCGTTCCTGCGTACGGCGCGGGGTTGCCGCGGGCCAGCAGGCCGGTGAGCGCGTCGATGTCGGAGCGCTCCGGGTCGGGCAGCGGCGCGGAGAGCACCCGGCAGAGGTTCGCCTGGTAGACCTCGCCGGCCGCGATGTGCTCGCGGATCCGGCTGACGCCCGCGGTGTAGGCGGCCCGGTCGAGCGAGCTGTGCCAGTCCTCCGTCCGCGGACCGAGCCAGCCGGCGGTGGCCGGCGGCGCCGGGTCGGGGCGGACCTCGTCGAAGCGGGCGCAGGTGAGACGGCCCTCGAAGTCGTACGCGACCGCCCAGAAGCCGGCCGGGGGCGGGCCCGCCGGGGGCGCCGGGGC
>NZ_BAAALD010000002.1:133712-203453 GCF_039528095.1 Kitasatospora arboriphila | reverse complement strand
CGCCCCCCCCCCAGAGCCCCCCGCGGTCGAGGCCCGCGGGGTCGCCGGAGACCTCGCGCAGCCCGGTGGCGAGACGGCCGCCGAAGCGGGCGATCGGCTGGTCGGGGCTGAGGGGGGCGGTGCGGCCGGACACGGTTCTCCTGCGCGGACTCGGGTGCTGCTCCGCGCGGATGCGGCGCGGGGCCGGTTCGGGGATTGCCCGGTGCCTGAAGTGTAGGTCGGCGGCCCGCCGGGGCGGCCGGGGGCGGCCCTTGGACCTGCGCCGCAGCCCCCGCCCCGGGCGGCCGGGGAGCCACCCGGACGGCTGACGGAGCACCACCTTCCGGCCACCCCCGCGCCACGCTGCGGGAACGGATTTTTAGCTGGCCCGGGAATCCGCTAGAGTTCAACACGTCGCCGGGACGCGGAACCGAAGAAAAGCGGGGAAGCAGCCGGGAGACAGGCGGACGTGGCTCAGTTGGTAGAGCATCACCTTGCCAAGGTGAGGGTCGCGAGTTCGAATCTCGTCGTCCGCTCGATGGAGAACAGGGTAAGATCGTTCTCCGAAGTTGCCTGGTGGAGTGGCCGAGAGGCGAGGCAACGGCCTGCAAAGCCGTGTACACGGGTTCAAATCCCGTCTCCACCTCCAAGAGGTGCCCCCGGTTCGCCGGGAGCCCTCCCCGCGCGATTAGCTCAGCGGGAGAGCACTACCTTGACACGGTAGGGGTCACTGGTTCAATCCCAGTATCGCGCACTCGATCTCTTCGGGGATCGGCATCCCAGCGCGATTAGCTCAGCGGGAGAGCACCACCTTGACACGGTGGGGGTCACTGGTTCAATCCCAGTATCGCGCACGCAGGCCCGGCAGGGCTTGACAAACCCGCGCGATTAGCTCAGCGGGAGAGCACTACCTTGACACGGTAGGGGTCACTGGTTCAATCCCAGTATCGCGCACAGAAGATCGAAGGCCGTGGTCCGGTGGACCGCGGCCTTCCTCGTTGTCCGGCGCCGACGGCGACGCGTGCGCGTCGGAGTGCGGAGTGCGGAAAAGGCAGGTGCCGGGTGCGGACGCCCTCACCGACGTCCTTGCACCCGGCCCCTGCTCTGCCGGGGTGGCCACCGCTCGGCCCGTCCACGTGTCCTGCGGTGTCGCGCCCGGCCGGCGCGGACCCCTCCCCTGGGGTCAGCGCCCGATCAGATCGGCGACGGCGCGAGCCTGGGTCGCCAGTTGCTCCCAGCCGCCGAACAGCGCCAGCAGCAGCACCGCGCACGGCACGGCGATGGCCAGGGCCACCGCCGGGTGCCTGTCCCCGGTGGGCGACTGGCCGCCGAAGGGCCGGTGGCGGCGCCCGGTGCCGGTGAACTGCGTGGCCATGATCGTCTGCTCCTGCTCGTCGCCGGGCGCGGCCGCTGGGCGGCCCGCACGGGGCGGTCGGGTGGTCGGGACGGCGGGCCGGGACCTCGGGGGACGAGTAGCGGCCCGCCGTCGAGATCAACAGTAGGCCGGAGGGCCCCCACCGGGCGTCATGCCCGCGCACGGTTCCACCGGCCTCCCCGAGGATGAGGCCGGGTCGTGCCGCCTACTACCGGAGGGGGAGACGGAACCGATCGCATCCCCGACGCAACCCTGAGGCCCACCCCGAGGGGGGCTCCCGGGGACGGCCGGGAGCCCGTCCTGCGGCGGCGTCGGGCGGGCCCGCCGGAGCGCCGTTCGCGTGCGACGCGCAGGCCCCGGACAAGGGTGCTCCGGGTACCCGCGGAACGCCTTTCGACGGAGATCGGACAATCCGACCGCCCCTCGGGGTGTTGCGTGTCAGCACAGCACTGCGGCCAGTCCGTAAGCTGTCCCGGACAGGATCTGACGACGGCCCACTCGACGGGGCCTCACTCCACAGGCTGACGGGGACGAGTATGGCGATGATGCGGCTGAGGCGTGAGGACCCCCGCATCGTCGGACCGTTCCGACTGCACCGACGGCTCGGCGCCGGCGGCATGGGCGTGGTCTACCTCGGCTCGGACCGCAAGGGCCAGCGGGTCGCCCTCAAGCTGATCCGCGACGAGCTGGCCGGGGACGCGGAGTTCCGCACCAGGTTCGCCCGCGAGGTCGCCGCCGCCTCCCGGATCCGCGGCGGCTGCACCGCACGCGTGGTCGACTCCGACCTCAAGGCCGAGCGGCCGTGGCTGGCGACGGCCTACGTGCCCGGGCCCTCGCTGTACAAGCGGGTCACGGACGAGGGCCCGCTGCCCTGGCCGGAGGCGGCCCGGATCGGCGCCGCCCTCGCCGACGGGCTGGTGAAGGTGCACGAGGCCGGGGTCGTCCACCGCGACCTCAAGCCCTCCAACATCCTGCTCTCGCCGCGCGGCCCGCGGATCATCGACTTCGGCATCGCCTGGTCGCGCGGCGCCTCCACGCTCACCCACGTCGGGACGGCGGTCGGCTCGCCCGGGTTCCTCGCGCCCGAGCAGGTCCGCGGGGCGGCGGTGACCCCGGCCACCGACGTGTTCGCCTTCGGCGCGACGATCGCCTTCGCCCTCACCGGGGAGTCGCCCTTCGGCTCCGGCGCCTCCTCCGAGGTGATGCTCTACCGGGTGGTGCACGAGGAGCCGGACCTCGCCGGCGTGCCGCCGGTGCTGGCGCCGCTGATCGGCGCCTGCCTGGCCAAGGAGCCGGGCGAGCGGCCCGCCGCGGCGGCGCTGCACGAGCGCCTGACCGAACTCGCCGCGCGGGGCACCGTGCTGGGCGGACGGGCCCGCAGCGGAGCGCCGGGCCCCGCCGCACAGCAGCAGGCGCAGGTCGCCGCACCCGACCGGGCCCACGGTCCGGGCACGGGCGCGGCTCCGGGACACGGCGCTGGTCCTGGGCACGGGCCGGGCGCCGGCCCGGCACCGGGGCAGCAGACACCGCGGCCGGGTGCCGGTCCGCAGGCCGGACAGGGCCACACCCCGGGGTACGGGCCGGGGTACGGGCCGGGACAGCCGGCGGGGCACGGCCGGGCGGGCGGGCAGCGGCCCGTGGTCGGCGGACGCGTCCCGACGGGCAGACCGCCCCGCCGGGCCCCCGGACAGCCGCCGCACGGCGGTGTACCGCACCCCGACGGCCAGGACACCCTGCGGGACCGGCACCGCACGCCCGTACGACCGCACACGCCCGCGCCGGGCCGGCCGCGGGAGCGCCAGCACACGCCCGTCCCCGGGCGGCCCTCGGCGGACTCCCGGCGGCGGCTGCTGCGGCAGCGGCTGGTGGTCTTCGTCACGGTGACCCTGGGCGTGGCCCTGGCCATCGCGACCGCGCAGGGCTGCGAGAACCGCAGCAACCAGGGACGCGGCCCGGCCGACCGCCCCTCCCCCGCGGCCTCCGCACCCGCGCTCTCCCTGGACGGCGCCGCACCGGCCGGATCGAGTTCCGCGGCGGCCACCGCGCCGTCGGTCGGCGGGGCGGCCGGGTTCGGCCCGGCGACCGGTCAGCTGCCCGCCGTGGACTGGGCCAACCGCGCCTACTCCGACCCGGCGGGCGGGCCGGAGATCCGGCTGCACGACGGCAAGGCGGGCGGCGACGGCGCACAGATCGCGCTCAGCACCGTGCTGCCGGCCCGCTACCGGGAGGCGCCCGCCGCCCTGGTGGTGCTGCGGCGGACCGAAGGGTCCGTCCCGGTCGACCTGGTCGAGCTGTTCTCGTTCAACGGGGGCGCGCCGGCGCTGGTCTCCTCCCGTGCCTCGGCGGCGGACCCGCAGGCCGCGGCCGCCTGGCGGCTCGAGAACGGGGCGCTGCTGCGCGAGGAGAAGGTCTCGCTGACCGGTGCGACCTCGTCCACCCGGTACACCGCGCGGGCCGACGGCGGCCTGGAAGAGGCCTGGCCGGGCGCCGGGGTGTCCGGCGGCAGCCGCTGACGGGGCGGCGCGGGCGGGACGGGGCCGGTGCGGGCGCGTCTGCGTCGGCGCCGGCGGGGGCGGGTCGGGGTCAGCGGGGGCGGGTCGCGTAGAAGGCGACGGCCGAGGCGGCCGCCACGTTGAGCGAGTCCACACCGGCGTCCATCGGGATGCGGACGTGTTCGTCGGCGGCGGCGAGGGTCCGGCGGGCCAGCCCGTCGCCCTCGGTGCCGAAGACCAGGGCGAGCCGCTCGGCGTCGCGGGCGGCCAGCTCGTCCAGGGTGATCGCCTTCTCGCTCAGGCAGAGCGCCGCGACCGTGAAGCCGGCCTCGCGGAGCGTCCCGATGTCCGCCGGCCAGGAGTCCAGCCGGGTCCACGGCACCTGGAACACCGCGCCCATCGACACCTTCACCGACCGGCGGTAGTACGGATCCGCGCAGCGCGGGGTGAGCAGGACGGTGTCCACCCCGAGGGCCGCCGCGTTGCGGAAGGCCGCACCGATGTTGGCGTGGTCGACGATGTCCTCGAAGACGGCGACCCGGCGGGCCGGGCCGAGGAGGTCCGTGAGCGCGGGCAGCGGACGGCGCTCCATCGCGGCGAGGGCGCCGCGGTGCACGTGGTAGCCGGTCACCTGCTCGGCGAGGGCGGGCTCCACGACGTGGACGGGGGCCTCGGCCTCCGCGATGACGTCGGCCATCACCTCCAGCCACTTGGGGGTGAGGAGCATCGACCGCATGCGGTAGCCGGCGTCGACCGCCCGGCGGATCACCTTCTCGCCCTCGGCGATGAAGAGGCCCTCGGCGGGCTCGCGGCGGCGGCGGAGTTCGACGTCGGTCAGGCCGGTGTAGTCGGCGAGGCAGGGGTCGGCGGGGTCGGTGACGGTACGGGGTTCGGACACGGGGTCGATCCTGCCGGGTGGGGGTGGGACTGGCCAAACCGGCGGGGTGGGGGTGCCTCCCGGCGGACCAGGGCTCGGCCCGTGCCGTGGGGATACCCACTCGCGGATTCCGCAGTTCCCCACGCCCCTGTTGTGGCTGCCCTCTGGGGATGGGTGTCTCAGGGGCGGAGGTGGGTGTTGAGGCGGGCGGCTTGGCGGGTGAGGTGGTCGCGTTCGGCGAGGTTGGGGGCCTGGTGGGCGGCTTCGGCGTAGAGGCGGGCGGCGGTGGGGAGGTCGCCGTCGCGTTCGTGGAGGTAGGCGGAGACGGCGGTGCGGCGGGGCAGGGAGGTGTCCAGGGCGGCGAGTGCCGCGAGTCCGGCGCGCGGGCCGTCGGCCTCGCCGACGGCGACCGCGCGGTTGAGCCGGACGACCGGGCTGTCGGTCAGGCGGGTGAGTTCGTCGTACCACTCGACGATCTGCACCCAGTCGGTCTCCGCGGCGGTGGGCGCGTCGGCGTGCAGGGCCGCGACGGCGGCCTGGGCCTGGAACTCGCCCAGCCGGTCGCGGGCGAGCGCCGTCTGCAGGATCCCGATGCCCTCCGCGATCGATGCGGTGTCCCACCGGCCGCGGTCCTGTTCGGCGAGCGGGACGAGGCTGCCGTCGGCGGCGGTGCGGGCGGCCCGCCGTGCGTGGTGGAGCAGCATGAGGGCGAGCAGGCCCGACACCTCGGGGTGGTCGACGGCGGAGGCGAGCTGCCGGGTGAGCCGGATCGCCTCGGCGGCGAGGTCGACGTCCCCGGAGTAGCCCTCGTTGAAGACCAGGTAGAGGGTGCGGAGCACGGTGGCGACGTCGCCGGGCCGGTCGAGCCGGACGCCGGAGACGGTGCGTTTGGCCCGGCTGATGCGCTGGGCCATGGTCGTCTCGGGCACCAGGTAGGCCCGGGCGATCTGGCGGGTGGTCAGTCCGCCGACGGCGCGCAGGGTGAGGGCGACCGCGGACGCGGGGCTCAGCGAGGGGTGGGCGCACAGGAAGTAGAGCTGGAGCGTGTCGTCCGCCGCGGGTGCGGGGCCGGGCGGCGGTTCCTCGTCGACGAGGTCCTCGCGGCGGCGGCGGGCCGCGTCGGACCGGGCCGCGTCGAGGAACTTGCGCCAGGCGGCGGTGACCAGCCAGCCCTTCGGGTCCCGCGGCGGGTCGGCGGGCCAGACGCAGACGGCCTCGACCAGGGCGTCCTGGACGGCGTCCTCGGCCGCCGCGAAGTCGGCCCCGCGGCGGACGAGGATGCCGAGCACGCTCGGGGTGAGGCTCCTGAGCAGGGACTCGTCCATCGGTGGGTCACTCGGTGACGGTCGGCGGCTCGGTCAGGAACGGGCGCAGCTCCAGCCACTCGTGGATCGGCCGGCCGCCCGCGCCGGGGGCGGCGGACAGTTCGCCGGCGAGTTCGACGGCGCGGTCGTAGCTGTCGACGTCGATCACCATCCAGCCGGCGATGAGGTCCTTGGTCTCGGCGAACGGGCCGTCGGTGACCGGGGGGCGGCCCTCGCCGTCGTAGCGGACGAAGGTGCCCCCGGGGGCGAGTGCCTGGCCGTCGACGAACTCGCCGCTCTTCTCCAGGCGGGCCGCGAAGTCCTGCATGTACTGCACGTGGGCCGAGATCTCCTCGGGCGTCCACTGTTCCATCGGCACGTTGTTCACCGGGTCCGGGGCGCCGCGGTAGTGCTTGAGCAGCAGGTACTTGGCCATGGTGTGGTTCTCCTCGGTGCTGTGCGACCCATTGTGGTCGCGTTCACCCCGGGGACGGAGCCGGTCGCGGATTCTCGACACGGTCGGCGGAGATTTCTTCGAAACCGGTCGGGGGAAGCACCGCGGCCCCGACCCTGGGCGGGTCGGGGCCGCGGATCGCGCGTCCGGCGTCAGTGGGCGAGGACGTTGACGACGTCGCCGATGACGATGACGGCCGGGGGCTTGATCTGCTCGGCGGCGACGGTGGCGCCGACCGTGGCGAGGGTGGCGTCGACGCGGCGCTGGCTGGCCGTGGTGCCCTCCTGGACGACGGCGACGGGGGTGTCGGCCGGTCGGCCGCACTCGACGAGCTTGGCGGCGATCGCGCCGATCTTGTCGACGGCCATCAGCAGCACCAGGGTGCCGGTCATCCGGGCGGCGGCGTCCCAGTTGGTGAGGGAGCGCTCGTCCGGGCCGACGTGGCCGGAGATGACGGTGAACTCGTGCGTCATGCCGCGGTGGGTGACCGGGATGCCGGCGGCGGCCGGGACGCTGATCGAGCTGGAGATGCCGGGGACGACGGTGACCGGCAGCCCGGCCTCGACGCAGGCGAGCAGTTCCTCGCCGCCGCGGCCGAAGACGTACGGGTCGCCGCCCTTGAGGCGGACCACGAACTTGCCGGCCTTGGCGTGGTCGATCAGCGTCCGGTTGATCGCCTCCTGGGCCATGTAGCGGCCGTAGGGGATCTTGGAGGCGTCGATGACCTCGACGTGCGGCGGGAGTTCGGCGAGCAGCTCGCGCGGGGCGAGGCGGTCGGCGACCACCACGTCGGCGTCGGCGAGCAGCCGGCGTCCGCGGACGGTGATGAGGTCCGGGTCGCCGGGGCCGCCGCCGACCAGGGCGACGCCGGGGGTGCGCTCGCGGTACTGGCGGGCGGCGAGCGAGCCGTCCCGCAGGCCGTCGACGATGGCGTTGCGCAGGCCGGCGGAGTGCCTCGGGTCGCCGGTGAGGACGGCGACGGTGGCGCCGCCGTCCCGGCCGCTGGCCGGGGTCCAGGCGGTGGCGGCGGAGGCGTCGTCGCTGCGGGCGCAGAAGACGCGCAGCCGCTCGGCCTCGGCGGACACCGCGGTGTTCACCCCGGGGTCGTCGGTGGCGACCAGGGCGTACCAGGTGTCGGCGAGGTCGCCGTCGGTGTAGCGGCGCTCGTGCCAGGTGATCTCGCCCGCGTCGGCCATCGCGTGCACGGCCGGCGTGGTGGACGGGGATATCAGGTGGATGTCGGCGCCGGAGGCGATGAGGGCGGGCAGCCGGCGCTGGGCGACCTGGCCGCCGCCGATCACGACCACGCGCCGGCCGGTGAGGAGCAGACCGACCGGGTACGGGGTGAGGCCCTCGGTGCTGGGGTGGGGTGCGGGCGCGTTCATGGGCGGGGCCGGGAGGCTCAGGCCTTCTCGGTGACCCCGGCGGAGTCGAAGGTGGCTACATCGTGCATCGCCCGGGCGGCGCTCTGCACCAGCGGAAGGGCCAGCAGGGCGCCGGTGCCCTCGCCGAGGCGCAGGTCCAGGTCGATCAGCGGGCGCAGGCCGAGCTTGGCGAGCGCGGCCTGGTGGCCGGGCTCGGCCGAACGGTGGCCGGCGATGCAGGCGGCCAGCGCCTCCGGGGCGATCGCCTTGGCGGCCAGGGCCGCGGAGCCCGCGATCACGCCGTCCAGGATGACCGGGGTGCGCAGCGAGGCCGCGCCGAGCAGGAAGCCGGCGATGGCCGCGTGCTCCAGGCCGCCGACCGCGGCGAGGACGCCGATCGGGTCGGCCGCGTCCGGCTGGTGCAGGGCGAGCGCGGCGCGGACGACCTCGACCTTGCGGGCGTGCGTGGCGTCGTCGATGCCGGTGCCGCGGCCGGTGACCTCGGCCGGGTCGGTGCCGGTGAAGACGGCGATCAGGGCGGCGGAGGCGGTGGTGTTGGCGATGCCCATGTCGCCGGTGATCAGCACCTTGTTGCCGGCCGCGACCAGGTCGCGGGCGGTCTCGATGCCGACCTCGATCGCCTGGACGGCCTCCTCCCGGCTCATCGCCGGGCCCTGGGTCATGTCGTCCGTGCCGGCCTTGACCTTGCGCGGCAGCAGGCCGGTGGTGCGGCCCTGCTGGATGGCCTCCGGCAGGTCGGCCTTGACGCCGACGTCGACCACGCACACCTCGGCGCCGACCTGGGCGGCGAAGGCGTTGACGACCGCGCCGCCGGCGAGGAAGTTCGCGACCATCTGGCCGGTGACCTCCTGCGGCCAGGGGGTGACGCCCTGGGCGTGCACACCGTGGTCGCCGGCGAAGATCGCCACGCAGCCGGGCTCCGGGACGGGCGGCGGGCACTTGCGGGCGAGGCCGCTCAGCTGCGCGGCGATGATCTCCAGCACGCCGAGCGAACCGGCCGGCTTGGTCATCCGCTTCTGGCGGTCCCAGGCGTCGCCGAGGGACTTGGCGTCCAGCGGGCGGATGCCGCGCAGGGTGTCGGCGAGCAGGCTGTGCGGCTCCTCGCCGGGCAGCGCGCGGTTGCCGTACTGCTCCTCGTGGACGACCCAGGACAGCGGGCGCTTCTTGGCCCAGCCCTGCTGCTGCAGCTCGGGCTCGTCGGGGAACGCGTCGACGTAGCCGACGCAGAGGTAGGCGACGACCTCCAGGTGCTCGGGCAGGCCGAGCTCGCGGACCATCTCGTCCTCGTCGAAGAAGCTCACCCAGCCGACGCCGAGGCCCTCGGCGCGGGCGGCCAGCCAGAGGTTCTCGACGGCGAGCGCGGCCGAGTACGGGGCCATCTGCGGCTGGGTGTGCCGGCCGAGGGTGTGCCGGCCGCCGCGGGTGCGGTCGGCGGTCACCACGATGTTCACCGGCGTCTCGAGGATCGCCTCGATCTTGATTTCCTTGAACTGCTTCGCCCGGCCCTTGGGCAGCGAGTCGGCGTACGCGTCGCGCTGGCGCTGGGCGAGCTCGTGCATCTTGCGCCGGGTCTTGCGGGAGCGGATGACGACGAAGTCCCAGGGCTGCGAGTAGCCGACGCTGGGGGCGGTGTGGGCCGCCTCCAGGACGCGCAGCAGCACCTCGTGCGGGATCGGGTCGGGGCGGAAGCCGTTGCGGATGTCGCGGCGCTCGCGGATGACCTGGTGGACGGCCTCGCGGGCGGCGTCGTCCAGGCCGGGGGCGGCCGGCGGGCGCTCGTCGGAGTCCGTCCCGGCGGCGTTCTCGGCGGCGGCCTCGGCGTCCGGCCCGGCCGGCTGCTCGGGCACCTCGGTGACGGCCTCGACGGCGGCGGACTCCACGGAAACGGCCTCCACGGGCGTGGCTTCGGTCGCGGCCTCGGCCGCGGCGGGCTGCTCGGCGGGCACCGTCTCCTCGACGGCGGGCTGCTCGGCGGGCTGCTCGGCCGACTGCTCCGCGGTCGGCTCGGAGCCGGCCTCGGGTGCGGCGGCTTCCGGCGCGGCGGCCGCGGCCTGCTGCTCCTCCGCGACGACCGGTTCGGCGGCCGGGGCCTCCTCGGCGGGGGCCTGGGGCTCGACGGCCTCGGCCCCGGCGGGCTCCACCGGTGCGGCCTCGATGACCACGGCCTGCGGCTCGACGGCCTGCTCGACCTGCTCGATGACCTGCTCGGCGGGCGCGACAGCCTCCACCGGGGCGGCCTGCTCGGCGGGCGCCGACTCCTCCGCCACCACGGGCGACGGCTCAGCGGCCTGCTCCGGCGACTGCTGCTCCTGCACGGCCTGCTCAGGAGCGGACTGCTCAGGAGCGGACTGCTCCTGAGTGGGCTGCTCCTGAGTGGGCTGCTCCTGAGCGGGCTGCTCGGGCGCGGCCGGCTGCTGGACGACCTCCGGCACCTCGGCGGCGGCCTCCGGCGCGACGGGCTGCGGCTCGGGCAGGCCGTGCTGCGGGGCCGGGTCGGCGAGGAAGGCGGCGATGCGGCGCGGTGCGGCGCCGGGCTGCGCCGGGATGGCGGCCTGGGCGGCGTCGGCGGGCTGCGCGGCGGGCACGGGCTCGACCACGACGGCGACGGCCTGCGCGGCGGCCGCGTTCTCGGCCGCGGGCTGCTCGACGGGGGCGACCGCCTCGGCCACCGGCTCCACGGCGATCGGCGCAGCGGCGGCGGCCTCGACGACGAGCGGCTGCTCGGCGACGGCCACGGCGGGACCGGCGGCCTCCGCGGGCACGCCCGCGGGCTGCTCGGCCGGGACGGGACCGGCGACGACCGGCTCGACGAAGACGGCGGCCAGCACCGGCTGCGGCTGCGGCTGCGGCTGCGGCTGGACGAACTGCTCGGGCGCGGGGGCAGGCGCGGGGACGGTGGCGATCGGCACCCCGTGGGCGGGCGTGCCGCCGGGGACGGGGACCGCGGAGGGTCCGCGGTCGGCCAGCGAACGGACCGGCACCTGACCGGTCATCAGCGACGGGTCCGGGATCGGCGGGCCGGCGTGCAGCGGGCGGCGCACGGTCTGTGCGGGCTGCTCGGCGGGCACGGCGACCGGCGGCACGGCGATCGGCGCGGCGCCCCCCTGGACGGGTGCGGCGGGGGCGGCCGGTGCCTCGCCGATCGGCCCGGTGCCGGCGGGCTGCAGGTCGGCGGGGGCCAGGCCGGGCGGGTTCAGCGGCGGCCAGGAGGGCTCGACGGGCACGCCCGCGGGCTGCTCGGCGGACGCCTGGGCGCCCGGCACGGCGCTCTCGTCGACGGTGCGCAGCGCCATCGTGTCGACCACCGGCGCGGCCTGGACGGGCTGCTCGACGGGCACGGCGGCGAGCGCCTCCACCGCGATCGGTGCGGGGGCGGTCGGCTCGACGGCGGTCGGCTCGACGAGCACGGTCTCGACGGCACCGTGGACGGCGTCGCCCCAGCCGCCCTGCGGGCCGGGCATCAGCAGGACGTCCTCGTCGTCGTCCAGCTGGTCCGGCTGGTCGAGGAAGGTGAAGGACGGCCGGTGGCCGCCCTGCCAGGTGTCGGTGCCGAGGGGGACGCTGCCGGGCGCGACGGCCTCGATGGGCGCGGTCAGCGGGTCGACGCCGGCCAGGTGGTCCGGTGCAACCGCGCCGTGCCCGCCCGGGGGCACGAGGGAGCCATCACTCGGGAGGTGGCCGCCATCGGTCATGTCCAAAGCTCCTTCCAGGCCGCTTTCGCGTCCTCGGCGACGCGATCGCCGACCGCTGCCACCCCTGCCCGCCACCCGTCCCGGGTGGCGCGCCATCAGAATTAACGACTAGCCGGGGCATCCGGCACGTCCGCGTCGGGCCCCGACGCATTCTCCCGGCCCGGCGGGTGCCGCGTCGAATGCCCGTGGACTTCGCCCCTGGCGATTGCGGCACGTCGCCGGGCACCGTCCGTACCGGATGGACACGGTGCACCGATCGCCGTGCGCAACCAGGACGCCACCCTATCGGTCGGGGCCGACGGGCTCTCGAATCGGTGTCCGGATGCGACGGGGATCACCCGGTACGGTCCGGTGGTTGTCCGGCATACGGACAGTCAGGGGGCCAGTCCGCCCCAGAGCACGACGGTCTGCTCGGCGGGGCCGAGGGCGAGTCCGGCCGGGCCGTCGGGGCGGGGTTCGAGCGGGGCCGCCTGCAGCAGGGTGCCCTCGACGCGGTAGCCGGCGGCCGCGGCCGCCTCCCGGATCTCCTCGGCCTCGGCCAGGGTGTGCGCGACGGCGGCCAGGCGCTCGGGGCGGCGCGCGAGCACCGCGCGCACCACCTGTGCGCCGCCGCGCTCCACTGCGACCGCGTCGGGCTCCGGCAGGCCCCCGAGCACGTCGGGTCCGGCGCCGTGCACCACGTCGACCTCGACCCCGTACCGGCGGGCGTTGACGCCGATCCGGGCGCAGGCGGCGCCGTCCTCCTCGACGGCGACCACGGCGGCGCCGAAGCGGGCGATCTCGGCGGCGAGCGCACCGCAGCCGGCGCCGACCGTCCAGACCAGGTCGCCGGGGACGGGCCCGAGCCGGGCGGCGGCCAGCGCCCGGTGCAGCGGGGGCAGCGCCCGCGCGCCGTCGAACGGCCGGCCCGCGGGGTCGGTGCCGGTGTACGCCTCGGTGGGCAGCGCCCAGCCGCGGTCGCCGCCGGGGAAGCCCACCGGCCGGCCGGCCAGCCAGCCGGCGGCCTCGTCGCTGCTCTGCGGCGAGCCGCCGATCACCAGGACGACGCTGGGGTCGCGCCAGTCGTGGTCGGGCACCCGGTCGGAGGTGAGGACGGTGACGTCCTCCTCCGGGGTGCCGAGCGCCTCGCAGACCACGAAGGTCCGGTGCACGCCGCGGAGCATCAGGGCGAGTTCGCTGGGGCCGGCGTCGGCGGTGGTGAGGACGGCGACCTTGGGGTGGGCCCGGCAGACGTTGGCGGCCCGGCGCAGCCGTCCGCCGTGCGCGGAGACGACCTGGGCGTCCTCCCAGGGCATACCGGCGCGGGCGAAGGCCGCGGCGACCGAGGAGACGGCCGGCAGGACTTCGAGTTCGAGGCCGTACTCGGGCCGGCGGAGGGTGCGGACGACGCCGAAGAAGCCGGGGTCGCCCTCGGCGACCACGACCGCGGTGCCGCGGTGTTCGGCGATCCGGCGGGCGGCGGACTGCACGCTGCCGAGTGCGATGCGCTCGGCGCCGGCCGGCACCGGCAGTGCGGCGAGCTGGTACGGAGCTCCCGCGACCAGGGTGGCCCCGGCGAGCGCGGTGGCCGCCGCCTCCGTGAGCGGTGTGCCGTCCCACCCGATGACCGTGATCCGGTCAGCCATCTGCGGCTGTTCTCCCTCGCCCGAAAATCCGCCCCTGTGCGGACGGCGCACCTGCGCGTCCACGTGCAGAGGCTACCGGGTGGGGCGGGTCGGACGGGCATCGCCGCCCCGCGGTCGGGTGGCCGGTGGCGGGCGGCCGGTGACGGTCAGTCGTGGAGGACGTAGCGCTGTTCGGCGAGCGGCCCGCTCTGCGGCGCGTCGAGGTCCTCGGGGAGCAGGCTCCACAGGATCAGGTCGGTGCGCGTGTCGGGAGCTCCGCGCTGGTCGGGCTCCTCGCCGCGGACTATGCCGGCGCTGCGCAGCACGCCCTCGCTGATCGCGCCGGTCTTCTGGGCGACCTGCTGGGCGGCGATGTTCCCGGCCGCGGTGCGCAGCTCCAGGCGGAGGAAGCCGCGGTCCTCGAAGAGCCACTGGGCGACGCCGAGGACGGCCTCCGGGGCGTAGCCCTCGCCGCGGGCCCAGGCGGCGGTGATGAAGCCGATCTCGGTGGAGCGCAGCCGCCAGTCGGTGCAGCGGAGGTCGACCAGGCCGACCAGGCGCTGGGTGAGGTGTTCGGCGACCGCGAAGACGATGCCGCCGCCCTCGGCGCGCCGGCCGGGGGCGAGGACGCGGATCAGGTGCTGCGCGTGCGCCTCGGTGAACGGCGAGGGCAGGGAGGTCCAGGTGTGCACCTGGTCGTCGGAGGCGAGGGCGGTCAGGCCCGCGGTGTCGCCGTCGTCGAGCGGGCGCAGCAACAGCCGTTCCGTGCTGATGGCCGTCTCGGGGAAGCTCGCTGCCATGCCGTCTCTCCTCGCCGGGTCGTGGACACACCGTACGCCCCGCCTCTCTTCGGGCGTGCCAGGGTACCTGCATTCCGGCGACGGCCCGTCAGATCGGCCGCCGACACGGCCGCGGCGGGTGCGCGACGCGCGGCCGGGCCCCGCCGCGGGGTGCGGCGGGGCCCGGTCGGAGCGGTGGCGGTCAGCTTCAGAAGGCGGGGACCACCGAGCCGTTGAAGGTGTCCTGGATGTACTTCTTGACCTCGGCGGAGTGCAGCAGCTGGGCGAGCTTCTGGACCCGCGGGTCGTTCTCGTGGCCCTTCTTGACGGCGAGGATGTTCGCGTAGGGGTTGCCGTCGGCCTTCTCCAGGACGATGGCGTCGGTGGCGGGCTTGAGGCCGGAGTCGAGGGCGTAGTTGCCGTTGATGACGGCGGCGTCGAGGTCGCCGAGTGAGCGCGGCAGCTGGGCCGCCTCCAGCTCCTTGAACTTGAGGTTCTTGGGGTTGGTGGCGATGTCCTGGACGGTGGCGGTGGTGCCGGCGCCGGACTTCAGGGTGATGACCTTGTCGGCGGCGAGCAGCTGGAGCGCGCGGCCCTCGTTGGTGGCGTCGTTGGGGACGCCGACCTCGGCGCCGTCCTTCAGCTCTGCGACGGACTTGACCTTCTTGGAGTAGAGGCCGAGCGGCTCCAGGTGGACGGTCCCGACGGAGACGACGTCGGTGCCGTTCTTCTTGTTGAAGTCGTCGAGGTACGGAACGTGCTGGAAGTAGTTGGCGTCGGCCGAGCCGTCCTGGACCGCGGTGTTGGGGGTCACGTAGTCGGTGACCACCTTGACGTCGAGCTTGAGCCCGGCCTTGTCGGCGAGGTTCTTCTTGACGTAGTCGAGGATCTGGGCGTGCGGGGTGGGGCTGGCTATGACGGTCAGCGTCTTGTTCGGGTCGGCGCTCGCCCCGGAGGACGAGGAGCCTTCGCTGCCGCAGGCGGCGAGGGTGAGGGCGACGCCGGCGGTGGCGAGGACGCTGGTGAACTTCAGGACGTTACGCACGAAAAGTGCCTTTCTCCGGTGGTGCGGTGGTCGGCGGGCCGTCGCGGACGGCCGCCGGGGTGCGGGCCGGGGTCTCCGGCCGCGGGTCTGGGTCAGCGGGCGGAGGCGGGTTCCGCCTCCGCCTCGCCGGGGAGGCCGACGGCCTCGGGGCGGAACCGCCTCGGGGTGGCGCCGCGGTGGCTCAGCCGGCGGACGGAGAAGTCGCCGATCAGCTGGAGCGCGGTGACGATGACCACGAGCTCGGCGATGATCACCCACATGAAGCCGGTCTCGAAGCGCAGGTAGCCGTAGCGGACGGCGAGGTCTCCGAGGCCGCCGCCGCCGACCACGCCGGCCATCGCCGAGTAGCCGATCAGTGCGATGACCGTGGTGGTGACGGAGGCCACCAGGGCGGGCAGCGACTCGGGCAGCAGGGTCTTGCGGACGATGGTGGCGGTGGAGCCGCCCATCGACTGGACGGCCTCGACCAGGCCGCCGTCCACCTCGCGGACGGCCGTCTCGACGAGCCGGGCGAAGAACGGGATGGCGCCGATGGTGAGCGGCACGGTGGCCGCCTGCCAGCCGATGGTGGTGCCGGCGATCGCCTTGGTGACGCCCTGCAGCGCCACCATGAGGATGATGAACGGCAGTGAGCGGCCGATGTTGACGATCGCGCCGAGCACCCGGTTGAAGCCCGGGTGCTGCAGCAGGCCGCCCTTGTCGGTGAGCACCAGCAGGACGCCGAGCGGCAGTCCGAGCAGCACGGTGGCGAGCGAGGAGACGCCGACCATCTGGAGCGTCTCCCGGGTGGCGGGCCACAGGAGTTCCTGCATCTGGTCCCAGGTCATGCCGCCACCCCCTCGGGGGTGAGCAGGTCGACCTGCAGGCCCTGCTCGCGCAGGAACCCGATCGGGACGACGTTGTCCCGGTGGCCGCCGGGCAGTTCGACCCGCATCCGGCCGACCATCCGGCCGCCGATGGTCTCCACCGCGGCGCCGAGGATGTTGATGTCGATCTGGTAGGTGCGGGCGAGCTGGGAGACGAACGGCTGCGCCGGGGTGTCGCCCTGGAAGGTGATCTCGACGACGGTGCGGCCGCTGTGGCCGGAGGCGAACTCGCCGAGCGGGAAGAGGTCGCGGGCGATCCGGGAGTCGCCGTCGGCGAGCAGGTCGGTCAGCGCGCCGGACTCGACGATCCGTCCGCCGCGCATCAGGGCGGCCGAGTCGCAGACGGACTTGATGACGTCCATCTCGTGCGTGATGAGCAGGACGGTCAGGCCGAGCTGCCGGTTGAGGTCGCGCAGCAGGGCGAGGATCGACCGGGTGGTCTCCGGGTCGAGGGCGCTGGTGGCCTCGTCGGAGAGCAGCACCTTGGGGTCGCCGGCCAGCGCCCGGGCGATGCCGACTCGCTGCTTCTGGCCGCCGGAGAGCTGGGCGGGGTAGCTGCGGGCCTTGTCGGCGAGGCCGACCAGGTCGAGCAGCTCGGCGGCCTTGCGGCGGCGGGCGGTGCGGTCGAGTCCGATGATCTCCAGCGGCAGTTCGACGTTCTGCTGGACGGTCCGCGAGGAGAGCAGGTTGAAGTGCTGGAAGACCATGCCGATCCGGCGCCGGGCCTCGCGCAGTTCGCGGCCGGCGCGGTTCTCGCCGCCGGGCAGCGCGGTCAGGTCGACGCCGTCCACCGTGACGGTGCCGGCGGTGGGCCGCTCCAGCATGTTCACGCAGCGGATGAGGGTGGACTTGCCGGCGCCGCTGGTGCCGACGACTCCGTAGACCTCGCCCTCGCGGACGTGCAGGTCGACGCCGTCGAGGGCGGTGACCTCTCGGCCGCGCGAGCGGTAGACCTTGGTGAGGCCCTGAGTGGTGATCACGGCTGCTTTCCGTTGGTCGGGGGCGCGGCCTCGTGGGCCGGCGCACCGGGCGTTCGCAGGCGTGCGGGGGCACGCCGGAGGGAGGGGGTGTGGGGGTGTGGCCGTACGTCGGCCGTGGCTGCCGGGCCGGATGCGTGCGCGTGGGCAGGGCCCTGGCGGGGCATCGGCGACGCGGTGGCTCAGCGGGCGCCGGACGGGCGGCGCGGGTACTCGCTTCGGGGCGCGAGGAGGGGGACGAGGGCCCTCAGTGGTGACACATGCGACAGCACATGCGGCGCGCGCCGCCCGGCGCGGTGCCGGTGGGGGTGCATGTCGTGGTCGCAGTCATGAAGACAGTTAAGCAGACCTTCGGACACGATCCCAATAAACAGGAGATCCGGTCCGGAATGCGGACACGACCCTTGTGCCGCAAGCCCGACGGCGCCCGTCCCCGAGTGGGGAGGGCGCCGTCGGGCGGAACGGGGCGTCGGGCGGGGGCGTCAGGCGGAGGCCGCCAGCGGCACCGGCACGGTCTTGCTGAGCGTCACCAGCGACAGCCGGCCGGACACCTCGCGGACGCCGGTCTGCCGGTAGCCGTGCCGGGCGTACAGCCGCAGGTTGCCGAGGCTGCGGTGGCCGGTGAAGAGCTCGAAGGCGTAGACCGTGCCGACGGCCTGCAGGCGCCGCTCGACGGCGTCCAGCAGGCGCCCGCCGAGGCCGTGGCGCTGCATCCGCGGGTGGACCACCAGGCGGCCGATCCGGGCGGTGCCGTCGGCGTCCAGCCGGCCGCGGACGGTGCCGACCACCTCGTCGCCGAGGCGGGCGACGAAGAACTCCTGCTCGCCCAGCTCGGCCCGCAGGCTCTCCAGGGTCTGGGTGAGGGGCTCGATGGCCCAGTCCCCGTAGAGCGCGGCCTCGTCCTGGTAGCCGAGGTACTGCAGTTTGAGGATCTGCTCCGCGTCGTCCTGCGTCGCCGGCGAGATGATCACACTCATGCCCATGTGCGGGGTCTCCCCATCGTTAGTGCCCGGTGCGCCGCCGAGGGTGTGCACCGGTGCCCGGCCTGAGGTCCCGGACGGGGATCGGCCCGGCCGGGAAGAGGGTCGAACGGCTCCCGGGCGACGGCACGGCGCTGCGGCCGGTCCGCGCACACGCGGGCCGGACCCGACGCCGGGAGAGACGTTCGCCAGCGCTCTACCCCGGCTTCGCCGGGTCTCAACCTTCCGGCCGCCGGACGTGGCGAGCGTCACGTTCTCGACCGTACGCGGTCACTCCCCCGTCAGGTCCGCGCGGCGCGCCGCCAGCAGCGACCGCAGGCAGGCCAGGCAGCGCGACCGGGTCGGGCCGATCGAGCCCCGCGGGATGCCCGTCCGAGCGGCCAGTTCGGTGTAGCTGAGCTCCGGCGACTCGGCGAGCGAGAGCAGCAGTTCGGGGCAGCGGCCGGAGAGCCGGCCCAGCGCCCGGCGGACGGCCCTGCCGAGCTCCGCGGCCAGCAGTTCCTCGTGCGGCCCGCGGCGGGCCACCGGCGGCCGCGGCACCGGGACCTCCGGGGCGGCCGTCCGGCGGGCCGTCAGCACGGCCCGGACGGCGCGGGCCCGCAGCCAGCCGCGCAGGTCCCGGGGCAGCCCGGGCCCGGCCGCCCGCTCGGCCGCCTGCAGCCAGACCTCCTGCTCCAGGTCCTCCCCGTCCGGTCCGCCCCGCGCCAGCACGGCGAGGAACGCCGCGAGGTCGCGGCGCACCTCGGCGCGGGCCAGCTCCGCGAGGGCCCGGACCCGGCACGGCCCACGGGACCTGTCGTCGGCGGGCCGCTCGTCGGGACGGGCACGGGCGTCGGTCACGCCTGCCGCAACGAGCGGGGGCGCACCGGGTCACCCGGCGCGCCCCCGTGAGGACGAGAGGGCGTGTCAGCCCTGCAGCCACTCCTGCTGGACGGCGAGGTCCGCCTTCACCTCGGCGAGCTGGGTGGCGACCGCGCTCGGTGCGGTGCCGCCGCGGCCGCTGCGGGAGGCGATGGCGCCGTGCACGCTGAGCACCGAGCGGACCTCGGGCGTCAGGTGCTCGGAGATCTCCGCGAACTGGGCGTCCGTCAGGTCCCCCAGCTCGATGCCCTGCTGCTCGCAGGTCTTGACGCAGGCTCCGGCGACCTCGTGCGCGACCCGGAACGGCACGCCCTGCTTGACCAGCCACTCGGCGACGTCGGTGGCGAGCGAGAAGCCGGCCGGGGCCAGCTCCTCCAGCCGCTCGCGGTGGACGGTCAGGGTGGCCATCATGCCGGTGAAGGCCGGCAGCAGGACCTCCAGGGTGTCGCAGGAGTCGAAGACCGGCTCCTTGTCCTCCTGCAGGTCGCGGTTGTACGCGAGCGGCAGCGCCTTGAGGGTGGCGAGCAGGCCGGTGAGGTTGCCGATCAGGCGGCCGGACTTGCCGCGGGCGAGCTCGGCGATGTCCGGGTTCTTCTTCTGCGGCATGATCGAGGAGCCCGTGGAGAAGGCGTCGTGCAGCGTGATGAAGCCGAACTCCTTGGTGTTCCAGATGATCACCTCCTCGGCGATCCGCGAGAGGTTGATCCCGATCATGGCGGTGACGAAGGCGAACTCGGCGACGAAGTCCCGCGAGGCGGTGCCGTCGATGGAGTTGCCGACCGAACCCCGCTCGAAGCCGAGGTCGGCGGCGACCGCCTGCGGGTCGAGGCCGAGCGAGGAGCCGGCCAGCGCGCCGGAGCCGTACGGGGAGACGGCGGTGCGGGCGTCCCACTGGCGCAGCCGCTCGGCGTCCCGGCCGAGGGCCTGCACGTGCGCGAGGACGTGGTGGGCGAAGAGCACCGGCTGGGCGTGCTGGAGGTGGGTGCGGCCCGGCATCGCGGTGTCGGGGTGGGCCTCGGCGAGGCCGACCAGGGCGTGCTGGAGGTCGAGCACCAGGCCGCCGATGGTCTTGGCGTGGTCCCGGAGGTACATCCGGAACAGCGTGGCGATCTGGTCGTTGCGGGAGCGGCCGGCCCGCAGCTTGCCGCCGAGGTCGGGGCCGAGGCGCTCCAGCAGGCCGCGCTCCAGGGCGGTGTGCACGTCCTCGTCGGCGACGGTGCCGGTGAAGGCGCCGGACTCGACGTCGGCCAGCAGGGTGTCCAGCCCGGCCAGCATCGCGTCGAGCTCGTCCGCGCTCAGCAGGCCCGCGGTGTGCAGCACCCGGGCGTGCGCCTTGGAGCCGGCGATGTCGTAGGGCGCGAGACGCCAGTCGAAGTGGACCGAGGCGGAGAGCCTGGCCAGCGCCTCGGAGGGGCCGTCGGCGAAGCGCGCGCCCCAGAGGCGCAGCTCAGGATTGCTGCCGGCGGCGTTCTGGTCGGCGGTCATCGCGTGGGCTCCTTACAGGTGATGGGGGCGGGCCCCGGCCGCGGGGAGAGCGGCCGGGGCCCGGTTGGCCGTTCGGGATCAGGCGAGGTCGCGGCGGGCGGCGATCTTCGAGGACATGCCGAAGATCTCGATGAAGCCCTTGGACATCGACTGGTCGAAGGTGTCGCCGGTGTCGTAGGTGGCGAGGTTGAAGTCGTACAGCGACTGGTCCGACTTGCGGCCGTTGACCACCGCGCGGCCGCCGTGCAGCACCATCCGGATGTCGCCGGAGACGCTCTGGTTGGCCTCGTTGACGAAGCCGTCCAGGGCGCGCTTCAGCGGGGAGAACCAGAGGCCGTCGTAGACCAGCTCGGCCCAGCGCTGCTCGACCTGCCGCTTGTAGCGGGCCAGCTCGCGCTCGACGGTGACGTTCTCCAGGGCCTGGTGGGCGGTGATCAGGGCGATCGCGCCGGGGGCCTCGTAGATCTCGCGGGACTTGATGCCGACGAGGCGGTCCTCGACCATGTCGAGGCGGCCGATGCCCTGGGCGCCGGCCCGCTTGTTCAGCTCCTCGATCGCCTGCAGCACGGTGACCTTGCGGCCGTCGATCGCGACCGGCACGCCGGCCTCGAAGGTGATGACGACCTCGTCGGCCTCGCGCGCGGTGGCCGGGTTCTGGGTGTACTCGTAGACGTCCTCGATCGGGGCGTTCCAGATGTCCTCGAGGAAGCCCGTCTCGACGGCGCGGCCGAAGACGTTCTGGTCGATCGAGTACGGCGACTTCTTGGTGGTCGCGATCGGCAGGCCCTTGGCCTCGGCGAAGGCGATCGCCTTGTCGCGGGTCATCGCGTAGTCGCGGACCGGGGCGATGCACTTGAGGTTCGGCGCCAGCGAGTTGATGCCGACCTCGAAGCGGACCTGGTCGTTGCCCTTGCCGGTGCAGCCGTGGGCGACGGTGGTGGCGCCGTGCTTCTGCGCGGCGGCGACCAGGTGCTTGACGATCACCGGCCGGGAGAGGGCCGACACCAGCGGGTACTGGCCCTGGTAGAGGGCGTTGGCCTTGAGGGCCGGCAGGCAGTACTCGTCGGCGAACTCGGTGCGGGCGTCCGCGACCTCGGCCTCGACGGCGCCGCAGTCCAGCGCGCGCTGGCGGATGACGTCCAGGTCCTCGCCGCCCTGGCCGACGTCGACGGCGACGGCGATGACCTCGGCGCCGGTCTCCTCGGCGATCCAGCCGATGCAGACGGACGTGTCCAGACCGCCCGAGTAGGCGAGTACGACGCGCTCGGTCACGGCTTTCTCCTTCACAGACGGTACGAACGGGGCGGAGCTCACAGCGGGGCGAGTCCCATACGGCGTTAGGCATAAGTATGCACTACCGCGTATGGATTTCAAAACGCGGCCCGGCCCGGGCCTGGCTCGCGGCCAAGGTAGGCCCGCCCCGGGGCAGGGTCAACGACCGTCCCGGCGCTGCGCCGGACACGAATGTGGACCGACCGGCACACGGGGGCGGGAGAAGGAGCGCCCGCCGCGCCAGCGGCTGATGCCGGCGTAGGGCGACAGCCGTGGCGCCACGACGCCCCCCGTGTGCCGGTCGGTCCTACGCCGGGACGCCCACCACCCCGGCGACCTCGCCGGTCGCCGGGGTGGTGTGCATTCAACCGGAGCGCTACTGCGCCTTGGCCTGTGCCAGCTGCATCAGGTGGTCGGCCAGCGCCTGGCCGCCTGACGGGTCGCGGCTGATCAGCAGCACCGTGTCGTCGCCCGCGATGGTGCCGATGATCTCGTAGGTCTCGGCGGCGTCGATCGCCGAGGCGAGGAACTGCGCGGCGCCCGGCGGGGTGCGCAGCACGACCAGGTTGCCGGAGGCCGTCGCGGAGACCATGAGTTCGCCCGCCAGCCGGGCCATCCTGGCCTCGCTGGCGGACTCCCCCATCGGCGCGCGCGGGGTGCGGTCCCCGCCCTCGGCGGGCACGGCGTAGATCAGTGCGCCGTCCCGGTTGCGGATCTTCACCGCGCCCAGCTCGTCCAGATCCCGCGACAGGGTGGCCTGGGTGACGACCAGTCCGTCGTCGGCGAGCAGCTTGGCGAGCTGGCTCTGCGAGCGGACGGGCTGACGGGTCAACAGGTCCACGATCCGCCGGTGGCGCGCGGTGCGGGTCTGCGGGACCTGCGGCGTCGCCCCGGAGGCGGGCTGGTCGGACTGGGGTGCGGTCATGTGACGATTCTCCCGGACTCCGCTCAGCTGTTCGCGTCGGGGGCTTCCCCGCGCACCGTCCGGAGGATGCCCGGCAGCGCCGCGAGGAAGGAGTCCGCCTCCTGTTCGGTCAGCACGAGCGGCGGCACCAGCCGGACGGCGTCCGGCACGGCGGCGTTCACCAGGAAACCGGCCTGCTGGGCGGCGGCCTGCACCTTGGCGGAGACCGGCTCGGTCAGCACGATGCCGAGCAGCAGCCCGGCGCCGCGGACGTGGTCGACCAGCGGGTCGCCGATCGCCTCGATACCGTGCCGCAGCTTGTCGCCGATCTTGCGGACGTGCTCCAGCAGGCCCTCGGACTCCACGGTCTCCAGGACGGCGAGGCCGGCCGCGGCGACCACCGGATTGCCGCCGAAGGTGGTGCCGTGCTGGCCCGGGTGGAGCAGGTCGGCGGTGTCGCCGAAGGCGACCACGGCACCGATCGGCAGGCCGCCGCCGAGGCCCTTGGCGAGGGTGACGACGTCCGGTTCGACGCCCTCGTACGCCTGGTGGGCGAACCAGTGGCCGGTGCGGCCGACGCCGGTCTGGATCTCGTCGAGGACGAGCAGGGTGCCGGTGGCGCGGGTGATCTCCCGGGCGGCCCGCAGGTAGCCGTCGGGCAGCGGGATCGCGCCGTTCTCGCCCTGGATCGGCTCCAGGAAGACGGCGGCGGTCTCGGTGGTGACGGCGGCCCGCAGCGCCTCGACGTCGCCGAACGGCACGTGGGTGACGTCGCCGGGCAGCGGCCGGAAGGGCTCCTGCTTGGCGGGCTGGGCGGTGAGCGCGAGGGCGCCCATCGTCCGGCCGTGGAAGGCGCCCTGCATCGAGACCAGGTGGGTGCGGCCGGTCAGCCGGCTGATCTTGAAGGCGGCCTCGTTGGCCTCGGCGCCGGAGTTGCAGAAGAACACCCGGCCGGGGCGGCCGAACAGCTCCAGCAGCTTCTCCGCGAGCTTCACGGTCGGTTCGGCCATGAAGAGGTTGGAGACGTGGCCGAGGGTGGTGATCTGCCGGGTGACCGCCTCCACGACGGCCGGGTGGGCGGTGCCCAGCGCGTTGACGGCGATGCCGCCGACGAGGTCGAGGTACTCGTTGCCGTCGGCGTCCCAGACCTTGGCGCCCTCGCCGCGGACCAGCGGGATCCGCGGGGTGCCGTAGTTGTCCATCAGCGCGTGCTGCCACCGCTGGGTCAGTTCGCTGTTGCTCATGCCAGGCCCCCGAGTACGGTCGGTTCGTCGTCGGGCACGACCATGGTGCCGACGCCCTCGTCGGTGAAGATCTCCAGCAGCAGGCTGTGCTGCACCCGCCCGTCCAGCACGCGGGCGGTGCCCACGCCGGAGCGGACGGCCCGCAGGCAGCCCTCCATCTTGGGGAGCATGCCGGTCGCCAGGGTCGGCAGCATCTCCTCCAGCTCGGAGGCGGTGAGCTGGCTGATCACGTCGTCGGAGTTCGGCCAGTCCTTGTAGAGGCCCTCGACGTCGGTCAGCACGACCAGCATCTCCGCGCCGAGCGCGACCGCGAGCGCGGCCGCGGCGGTGTCGGCGTTGATGTTGTAGACGTGGCCGTCGGCGCCGCGGGCGATCGAGGAGATCACCGGGATGCGGCCGTCGCCGATCAGCGCCTTCACGGCGCCGGCCTCGATGTTGACGATGTCGCCGACCAGGCCGATGTCGACCTGCTCGCCGTCCACCACGGCGTACCGCTTGACGGCCGTCATGGTGTGGGCGTCCTCGCCGGTCATGCCGACCGCGAACGGGCCGTGCCCGTTGAGCAGGCCGACCAGCTCGCGCTGGACCTGCCCGGCGAGCACCATCCGGACGACGTCCATGGTCTCCGGGGTGGTGACCCGCAGGCCCGCGGTGAACGAGGACTCCAGGCCGAGCTTGTCGAGCTGGGCGTTGATCTGCGGGCCTCCGCCGTGCACGACGACCGGGTTCAGGCCGGCGTAGCGCAGGAAGACGACGTCCTGGGCGAAGGCGGCCTTGAGGTCCTCGTCCACCATGGCGTTGCCGCCGAACTTGATGACGACGGTCTTGCCGTGGAAGCGCTCCAGCCACGGGAGCGCCTCGATGAGGGTGCGGGCCTTGGGCAGCGCGGCGTTGCTGCGGGCCTGTTCACCCTTGGGTGCGATCTTCACGGTCTCTTGTCCCCCGGGATCAGGTCGAGTAGGCACTGTTCTCGTGCACGTAGTCGGCGGTGAGGTCGTTGGTCCACACCGTCGCCGCGGCACTGCCGGCGTTGAGGTTCGCGGTGATGACGACCTCGCGGCCGGCCATGTCGACCAGGTCGCGGTCCTCGCCGACGCTGCCGCCGCGGCAGACCCAGACGCCGTTGATGGCGACGTCGAGCGCGTCCGGCTCGAAGGCGGCGGAGGTGGTGCCGATCGCGGCCAGCACCCGGCCCCAGTTCGGGTCCTCGCCGTGGATGGCGCACTTCAGCAGGTTGTTGCGGGCGATCGTGCGGGCGACGTCGACGGCCTCGTCCTCGGTGGCGGCGCCGGTGACGTCGATCCGGATGTCCTTGGAGGCGCCCTCGGCGTCGCCGATCAGCTGGCGGGCAAGGTCGGCGCAGACGGTGCGGACGGCCTCGGCGAACTCGGCCGCCTCCGGCACGACGCCGGAGGCTCCGGAGGCGAGCAGCAGCACGGTGTCGTTGGTGGACATGCAGCCGTCGGAGTCGACCCGGTCGAAGGTGGTGCGGGTGGCGCCGCGCAGCGCGGCGTCCAGGTCCGCGCTCTCCACGGCGGCGTCGGTGGTGACGACGACCAGCATGGTGGCGAGGCCCGGGGCGAGCATGCCCGCACCCTTGGCCATGCCGCCGACCGTCCAGCCGGCCGGGGCGGTGACCTGGGCGGTCTTGTGCACGGTGTCGGTGGTCTTGATGGCGATCGCGGCGGCCTGACCGCCGTCCTCGCTGAGCGCCTTCACGGCCTGCTCGACGCCGGGCAGCAGCAGGTCCATCGGCAGCCGCACGCCGATCAGGCCGGTGGAGCAGACGGCGACCTCGATCGCGCCGGTGTTCAGCTCGGCGGCGACCTTCTCGGCGGTGGCGTGGGTGTCCTGGAATCCCTCGGGGCCGGTGCAGGCGTTGGCGCCGCCGGAGTTGAGGACGACCGCGGCGAGCGAGCCGGTCTTCAGCACCTGCTCCGACCAGAGCACCGGCGCGGCCTTGACCCGGTTGGAGGTGAAGACGCCGGCCGCGGCGAACTGCGGGCCGTCGTTGACGACCAGGGCGAGGTCGGGGGTGCCCGAGGCCTTGATGCCGGCCGTGACGCCGGCCGCTCGGAAGCCCTTCGCCGCCGTCACGCCGATGTTCTGATGGTCGGTCACGGGCTGGCTCACGGTGCGACTCCGTTCAGCGGGAGGCCGAGCTCCTCGGGCAGGCCGAGGGCGATGTTCATGGACTGCACCGCGCCGCCCGCGGTGCCCTTCACCAGGTTGTCGATCGCGCTGATGGCGATCACCCGCCCGGCGTGCTCGTCCAGCGCGACCTGGACGAGGGCCGCGTTGGAGCCGTACACCGAACTGGTCTGCGGCCACTGGCCCTCGGGCAGCAGGCGGACGAAGGTCTCGCCCGCGAAGGCCTCCCGGTAGGCGGCGCGCAGCGACTCGGCGGTGGTGCCGGGCTTCGCCTTGGCGCTGCAGGTGGCCAGGATGCCGCGGGGCATCGGCGCCAGGGTGGGCGTGAAGGAGACGGTGACCTCCTCGCCGGCCACCGGGCCGAGGTTCTGCGCCATCTCCGGGGTGTGGCGGTGCACGCCGCCGACGCCGTACGGGCTCATCGAGCCCATCACCTCGCTGCCGAGCAGGTGCGGCTTGACCGCCTTGCCGGCGCCGGAGGTGCCGGACGCGGCGACGACCACGGCCTCCGGCTCGACCAGCTTCGCCGCGTAGGCGGGGAAGAGCGCGAGCGAGACGGCCGTCGGGTAGCAGCCGGGGACGGCGATCCGCTTGGTGCCCTTGAGCGCGGCCCGGTGGCCGGGCAGCTCGGGCAGGCCGTACGGCCAGGTGCCGGCGTGCGGGGAGCCGTAGAACCTCTCCCAGGTCGCGGCGTCCTTCAGTCGGAAGTCCGCGCCGCAGTCGACGACCAGCACGTCCTCGCCGAGCGCCTCGGCGACGGCGGCGGACTGGCCGTGCGGCAGGCCGAGGAAGACCACGTCGTGCCCGGCCAGCACCTCGGGGGTGGTGGGCTCCAGCACGCGGTCGGCCAGCGGCAGCAGGTGCGGCTGCAGGCTGCCGAAGACGGCGCCCGCGTTGGAACCGCCGGTCAGCGCCCCGATCTCGATCTCCGGGTGGCCGAGCAGCAGGCGCAGCACCTCACCGCCCGCGTACCCGCTCGCTCCGGCGACGGCGACTCGCAATGCCATGGCGTTCCTCCTTGGTTAAGCATGAATATACGCACCTCGGAACATTCATGCAAGGAGCTCCGGACACCCCACGACCAGCCTGCCCGATCCCCGCCCCTCGGCGCCGCCAACCGTCCGGACCCTACAAACTTCTGCGCCCCGACTCGGTGCCGACCGGTGCCCGATGCGGCATCAGTTCCTTGGCAGAGTGGCGAACAGGTCCGACCGGCGACACGACCGCGGCGGGCACGGTGTTGTGTTTGTTTCACAAAGGAGTTCAGCAGTGAGTGCACGGACCGACGTGGTGGTCACCGGGCTCGGAGCCACCACACCGCTCGGCGGGGACACCGCCTCGACCTGGGCGGCGATGCTGGCGGGGGCCTCCGGGATCACCGCCATCGAGGAGGAGTGGGCGGCCGGACTGCCGGTGCGGATCGCCGGCCGGCTCGCCGTCGAGCCGACCGAACTGCTCGACCGGGTGCAGGCCCGCCGGCTGGACCGCTGCGAACAGGTCGCCCTGGTCGCCGCCCGCGAGGCCTGGGCCGACGCCGGACGCCCCCAGGTCGACCCGGAACGCCTCGCCGTGGTGATCGGCACCGGCACCGGCGGCGCACTGACCATGCTCGGCCAGGACGACGTGCTGGAGGCATCCGGCGTGCGCCGGGTCTCGCCGCACACCGTCCCCATGCTGATGGCCAACGGACCGGCGGCCTGGGTCAGCATCGACCTCGGCGCCCGCGGCGGCGCCCACACCCCCGTCAGCGCCTGCGCCTCCGGCGCGGAGGCGATCGCCCTCGGACTGGACCTGATCCGGCTCGGCCGCGCCGACGTGGTCGTCGCCGGCGGCGCCGAGGCCTGCATCTGCCCGCTCACCCTGGCCGGCTTCGCCCAGGCCCAGGCGCACTCCACCCGCAACGACGCCCCCGGGCTCGCCTCCCGGCCCTTCGACACCGGACGCGACGGGTTCGTCATCGGCGAGGGCGCGGCTGTCGTCGTCCTGGAACGGGCCGACTTCGCCGCCGCCCGCACGGCCCGCCCGTACGCCACGCTCGCCGGGGCCGCCGTCACCTCCGACGCCCACCACATCACCGCGGCCCACCCGGAGGGCCAGGTCCGGGCCATGCGGCGGGCCCTCGCCGCCGCGGACCTCCCCCCACTGGCGGTGGACGTCGTACACGCCCACGCCACCTCCACCCCCAAGGGCGACCTCGCCGAGGCGCAGTCGATCACCGAGGCGATCGGCGTCCACCCCGCCGTCACCGCGACCAAGTCGATGACCGGGCACCTCTTCGGCGCGGCGGGGGCGCTGGGTGCGATCGCGGCGGTGCTCTCGGTGCGGGACGGCATCGTGCCGGCCGTCCGGAACCTCGACGACCTCGACCCCGAGGTGAAGCTGGACGTCGTCACCGGCGGCCCCCGGACGGGCGCCGTCGGCGCCGCGCTCGCCAACGCCTTCGGCTTCGGCGGCCACAACGCCACCCTGGTGTTCACGCCTGCATGAGACGCGCAGAGGCGCGTGGGGGCACCTCCCGGCCGAAGAAGGCTGGGGGAGAACCGTGCGGCTCCGGGACAGCCCCGATCAGGATGCTCGCCGCACCCGCATTGCGCGGTTCCCCGCGCCCCCAGGCGCTTGCCCCCACCCGCTTGCCCTAGGGGTGACCCTTCACGCTGCGGAGCAGGACGAACTTGGGGTCGGCGGCGACGGTGCGGCAGTTGCCGAAGAGGCGGCGGAGTTTGACGTGGTAGCCGAGGTGGCGGTTGCCGATGACCCAGAGTTCGCCGCCGGGCCGCAGGGCCCGCCGGGCGCCGGTGAACATCCGCCAGGCGGTGGCGTCGGTCAGCGCCTGGTGGCTGTGGAAGGGCGGGTTGTTGAGGACGAGGTCGACGCTGCCGGGGGCGACCGCCGCCATGCCGTCGCCGACCTCGAAGCGTGCCGGGGCGTCGGGCCCGAGGTTGGCCCGGAAGGTGGCTTCGGCGGAGGCGACGGCCTGGTACGACTCGTCGAGGAAGAGCACCTCGGCGGCCGGGTTGGCGAGGGCGGCGGCGGTGCCGACGACGCCGTTGCCGCAGCCGAGGTCGACGACGGTCTCGGGGCCGTGCCGCTCCGGCAGGTGGTTGAGCAGGAAGCGGGTGCCGATGTCGAGGCGGTCCGCGCAGAAGATGCCCGCGTGGTTGTGGACCGTCCCCCCGGAGGCGGCGCCGATGCCGTCCGGCAGCCGGTAGCTCTGCGGCCAGGGGCTGCCGGTGCGCGGCAGGGCCGGGTCGGGGGTGCAGTGGATCAGGCGGGCCTTGCGGACGGCGAGCGAGGTGCGGGTCGGGCCGAGCACCGACTCGAACAGCTTGAGCGTGGAGGTGTGGATCTCGGTGACCATGCCGGTGCCGACCACCACGGTGCCCTCGTGGACGGCCGGGGCGAGCCGGTGCAGCTGGTCCTCCAGCAGGGCGAGGCTCTTGGGGACCCGGACGAGCAGCACGTCGATCCGGCCCGGCGGGGTGTCGCGGGTGGTGAGCAGCCGCACCCCATCGGCGTGGCCGGCGCGGTTGCGGGCGAGGTTGGCGAGGGTGGCCTGCCGGCCGAGCCAGGAGTCGCCGATCTGTACGGGCCGGTGCTCGGCGAGCGCGGTCGCGAGGGCGCCCCAGCGGTCGCCGACGATCACCACGCTGCCCGACAGGTCGGTGCCGCCCTCCGCCAGGTGCCGCAGCAGGTAGTCGTCGGCGGCGTCCCAGGCGCGCAGCTGGTCGCGGGGGTCCTCGGGGTGGCGGGTGAGGTCGATCTCGCCCCACGGCGTGCTCAAGCGGTTCATCGTTCCCCCAGGCTAGCCGACCGGTGGCACCGTCCCGGACGGCCGCGGCGGGCCGGTGGGCGGCCCGGCCCGGTGACGGTCCGGGTGCGGCTCCGGCGCCCACCGGGTGACGGTCCGTCGGGTGCGGCACGGGCCGGGGCGCCGGGTGCCGACGGCCCGGTCGTGAGCCGGTGTTAGCCTGCGGCGAAGCGGCGCCGGGGGGCGCCGCAGTTCGGGGGAGCACGGTGGCTGCGGCGGGGCGGGAGGCCGGGCGCGGATGGCGGCCGGCCGGTGCGGCGGCCGGGGTGGCGCTGCTGCTGGTGGCCGGGTACGCGGCCGGGGTGTGGTCGGCGCGTTCGGGCGGCCGGGTGCGGGTGGCGGAGCTGCTGGACCGCCCGGTGCCGCTGCTCGGTGCGGCCGGGGTGCTGCTGGTCGCGGCGCTGGTGCTGGCGCCGCGCAGACCGGGCCGTGGTCTGTTCACGGCGCCGGTGCTGCTGGTGGCCGGGGTGCTGGCGCTGCGGGTGCTGATCGGCGCCCTGGACGTGACCGGTCCGCCGCGGCAGCACACCGTGATGTCGGTGGTGGCGCCCGGCCGGGCGGACCGGCTGCTGTCGGTGGTGCGCCACGCGGTCGGCCCGTGCTGGTCGGTGGAGGTGGAGACCGGTGGGGGCTGGTCGGCGCGGCACTGGCTGCTGGGTGTGTTCGAGCACGGCCCGGCGACGGGCGGCCCGGTGGACGGGCATTGGGACGGCCCGGACCGGGTGGTGGTGCGGGCTGCCGACGGTGAGCACGTCTTCGACCTGCCGGCCGACCCCGCGGAGCGCCCGCACGGCCGCTGAACCACCACCGGCGGCCCACCGAGCGGTCGTTGACGTGTCGTCAGTTCGCGGCGGCCTCCGGTCGGCCGCGGTGCCGGGCCCAGTCGCCGGCCAGGACGGCCATCACGGTGGAGTCGACCCAGCCGTCGCCGTCCCGGAGCGCCTCCCGGCGCACGCCCTCGGCGACGAAGCCGACCTTCTCGTAGACGTGCCGGGCCCGCGGGTTGAAGGCGTACACCTCCAGCTGGACGCGGTGCAGGCCGAGCCCGTCGAAGGCGTGGGCGAGCAGCAGGCGCAGCGCCTCGGTGCCGAGGCCGCGGCCGCGCCCGGCCGGGCCGATCAGGGTGCGGAAGCTGCAGCTCAGGTTGGGCTCGTCCCATTCGTTGAGCACGACCTCGCCGACGCAGCGGCCGCTCGCCAGGTCGGCCACGGCGAGGTCGAGCCGGTCCGTCTGCTCGTTGCGGGTGGTGTACCAGCGGGCGATCGCCCCGGCGTCGATCGGCGGCCGGTGGGCGCTGCCGGTGAGCCGCTGCACCTCGGGGTCGTCGATGGCGGCGGTGATGTCGGGCAGGTCCTCGGGCCGGAACGGGCGCAGTTGCACGGCGGTGCCGGTGAGGACGGGTTTGCGGGCGAAGTCGGCGGTCATCCGGCGATTCTGGGCGGCGGCGCGGGGCCGGGCAACGCAATTGTGCTCCGGGTCAGTTGCGCAGCTCGGCGTCGATCCAGCGGTTGCCCTGGAGCCGGCTGTAGCGCAGGTAGGAGGTGCCTCCCTGGGCGATCCGGAACGGCTTGCCCCGGTCGTCGACGGTGAGGGTGTGCGTCTGCCCCTGGTCGACGTAGCCGAGTTCGGCCGTCCAGGTGCAGTCGCAGGTCTTGCCGAGGGCGGTGATCTCGAAGGTGACGGACTGGTGGGGGTCGACGGAGAGCTTGAGGGCGTTGAGGTTGACGGGGGTGTCGTCGGCCCGTTTGCCCTTGACCGACGGCGGGTCGCGGTCGAGGTCGACGGTGACGTAGACGACCTCGCGGGGTCCGCCGCCGCACTGCGGGTCCACGAGCACGCTCGCCGTGCCGCCGGCGCCGAGCGGGCGCAGCACCTCGTACTGGCCGATCCGGCGGGGTCCTGCCCCGCGGAACTCCTGCACGGCCCGGCGGCCCCCACCCGTGTCGTCCTGCCCTGCCCCGGTCGGCCGCAGGGCGGCCGGGCGACAGTATGCCGTCGGGCGCTGACGCGTGGTGGCTGCTCCGGACAAGTCGTGCCGGATCCGCCGACGGGCCGTCACCCCGCACGCGGGCCGGTACCGTGCCTGCATGCAGACCAGGCCGACCCTGCCCGGCGCCGCCGTCCTCCTGCGCCCGGCGACCCCCGCCGACGTGCCCGCGCTGGCCGGGATCCGGGCCACGCCCGAGGTGCGGGCCCGCTGGCGCGGCGGGCCCGACATGGTCGCCGAGGTGAGATCGGACCTCGCCGACGAGCGGACGCCGGTGCTGGCGGTGGAGTACCGCGGCCGGGTGGTCGGCGCGATCCAGTGGCACGAGGAGGACGAGCCGGACTACCGGCACGCCGGCATCGACGTGTACCTCGACCCGGCGGTGCACGGCCGCGGTCTGGGCACCGACGCCGTGCGGACCCTCGCCCGCTACCTCGTGACGGAGCTCGGCCACCATCGGCTGGTGATCGACCCGGCCGCCGACAACGCCCCTGCCATCGCCTGTTACCGCAAGGTCGGCTTCCGTCCGGTCGGGGTGATGCGGCAGTACGAGCGCGGCGCCGACGGCACCTGGCACGACGGCCTGCTGATGGACCTGCTGGCCGGGGAACTCGCCCCGGCCGACGGGCCGTCGTCGGGACGGCGGCGCACCGCGGCGCGGGCGGCCCTGCGGCGGCTCAGGCTCCGGCGGCGCGCCCGGGGCTGAGGGCGCGGGGCGGAGGCCACGGCCCCGTGGTCAGGTCCGGGTCTCGGCGACGGCCTCGGCCAGGAGCTGTGCCGCCCGGGCGAGCCGGCGTTCCGGCAGGGCGGCGTGGCCGAGGACGAGCGCGGGCGGGCCGGGTGCGGTGAGGCGGGTCGGCGCGACGGGTTCGACCCGGACGCCCCGGGCGGCGGCCGCCTCGACCACGGGCCGTTCGGCGCAGCCGGGCGGCAGGTCGAGGTACAGGTGCAGGCCGGCGGACACTCCGCGGACGGCGGCGTCCGGCAGGTGCCGGGCGAGCGCCTCGGCCAGGGCGTCGCGGCGGGCGCGGTAGCGGGCGCGGACGGCCCGCAGGTGCCGGTCGTGGCCGCCGTCGGCGAGCAGCCGGGCGAAGGCGAGCTGGTCGAGGGCGGAGCAGCCGAGGTCGGTGTACTGCTTGTCGGTGCGGAACTCCTCGACCATAGGTTCGGGCAGGACGGCCCAGCCGAGCCGCAGGCCGGGCGCCAGCGACTTGCTGAGCGAGCCGAGGTGGACGACCAGGTCGGGGGCGAGCCCCTGCAGGCAGCCGACGGGCTCGCGGTCGTAGCGGAACTCGGCGTCGTAGTCGTCCTCGACCACGACGCCCCCGGTGCGGCGGGCCCAGGCGATCAGGGCGGCCCGGCGTTCGGGGGCGAGCACCACGCCGGTCGGGTACTGGTGGGCGGGGGTGACGAGGACGGCGCGGGCGCCCGTCCGGGCGAGTGCGTCGACGTCCAGGCCGTGCCCGTCGACGGGGACGCCGAGCGGTTCGAGGCCGTGGGCGCGCAGCAGGCCGAAGGTGCCGGGCGAGCCCGGGTCCTCGACGGCGACGGCGCGGTGGCCGTGCCGGACGAGCTGCCGGGCCGTCAGGGCGAGCCCTTGGGCGACGCCGCCGACCACGGTGAGGCGTCCGGGGTCGGCCGCGGCGGCCCGCACCCGGCCGAGGTGGGCGGCGAGTTCGGCGCGCAGTGCGGGGTGCCCGGCGGGGTCGCCGTAGCCGAGGGCGGTGTGTTCGGCGGCGGCGAGGGCGCGGCGCAGTGCGGCCTGCCAGGCGGCCCGCGGGAAGAGCGAGAGGTCGGGGGTGCCGGGCTTGAGGTCGTACCGGACGGCGGGGGCGGACGGGCCCGGCGGTGGTGCGGGCGGCGGTGGGGCGATGCCGTCGGCGACCCGGGTGCCGGCCCCCGGCCTGCTCACCAGGTAGCCCTCGGCGACGAGTTGGGCGTAGGCCTCGACCACGGTGCCGCGGGAGACGCCGAGGTCGCGGGCGAGGGTGCGGGTGGCGGGCAGCCGTCCGCCGGCGGGCGGGCGGCCCTGCCGGACGGCCTCGCGCAGCGCGGCGGTCAGCCGGGCGGTGAGGCCGCTGCCCCCGGACGGGTCGAACGGCAGCAGGAGTTCGGTCACCGGGTCACCTCCGTCCCGCGAGGGTACCCGGGGCCGGCGCCGTGAAGTGGTCCACGGACGGGGTGCGGAAGTGGACCTGGGCGGCGGACCACCCGCGTCCTAGCGTGGCGGTCGTGCCCCTCTCCCCCACCGCCTCGGGCGGTCTGCGCGGCGCGGCCGCGATGACGATGCTCGGCTGCTCGACCGGTGTCAGCGCGGCCTTCGCCGGTTACCCGCTGCTGGGCGGGCAGGCGCTGCGCTACCTGCTGGCGGCCGGGCTGCTGCTGCCCCTCGCGCTGCGGGCGGCGGCCGGCGCGCCGCGGCCGACGGCGCGCGAGTGGGGGCGGCTGGCCCTGCTCTCGGCGACCGGCCTGGTCGGTTTCAACGTGCTGCTGGTGCAGGCGCTGCGGCACTCGGGTCCGGCGGGGGTGGGCAGTGTGGTCGGGGCCGCGCCGCTGCTGATGGCGGTGCTCGGGCCGCTGCTCGCCGGAGGCCGGCCGGGGCGGCGGGCGGTCGTCGCGGCCGGGGTGGTCGCGGCCGGCGCGGCGACCGCGCAGGGGTTCGGCGCGGGGGACGCCGTCGGGACGGTCCTCGCGCTGGGCACGCTCGGCTGCGAGGTGGGGTTCTCGCTGCTGGCGGTGCCGCTGCTGCCGCGGCTGGGCCCGGTCGGGGTGTCGGCGTGGGTGACGGTGCTGGCGGTGCCGATGTTCGCCGGGGCGGCGGTACTGCTGGACGGGCGGGCGGCCCTGCGGGTGCCGAGCGGTTCGGAGCTGGCCGCGCTGCTGTACCTGGCGGTGCCGATGACCTGTGTGGCCTTCCTGCTCTGGTACCGGGCGCTGGAGTTGCTCGGGGCGGAGCGGGCGGGGCTGTTCGCGGGCCTGGTGCCGATCACCGCCGCGCTCTCCGGGGCGGCGCTCGGCGAGGGGGTGCCGCGGGCCGGCGAGCTGCTGGGCGCGGTGCTGGTCGGCGCCGGGGTCTGCCTCGGCCTGCGGACCCGGCGGCCCGGACGGGCCCGGGCGCCCCGGACGGGCCGGGCGCGGACGGCGGGCGGTCCCGTGGCACCGTGAGGACGGCCTCCGCGCCGCACGGCGGCCGATGCGGGTCGGGTACGGCGGAAACCGGGTGCGGTGCGGTCCGACGGCGGGTCAGAATGCCGGAATGCTCTCCGACCACTGGCCGCTGCTGGGGCTGCGGCTGCGCACCGACCGACTCGAACTGCGGCTGCCCTCCGACGAGGAGCTCGCCGAACTGGGCGACGTGGCCGCGGCCGGCCTCCACGAGCCCGACCGGATGCCGTTCCTGAGCGCCTGGACGGACGTGCCGCCGGCGCAGCGCGCCCGGGCCGTGGTGCAGCAGCACTGGCTGCGGCGGGGTACCTGGTCGCCGGACCACTGGGCGCTGACGCTGGTGGTGTTCGCGCAGGGCCGGCCGATCGGCGTGCAGGCGGTGAGCGCCAAGGACTTCGCCGTCACCCGCGAGGTGCGCACCGGGTCCTGGCTCGGTCTGGCCCACCAGGGCCGCGGGTTCGGCCGGGAGATGCGCTCGGCCGTGCTGCACCTGGCCTTCGCGGGGCTGGGGGCGGAGGAGGCGACCTCGGCCGCGTTCACCGACAACCCGGCGTCGCTGGCGGTCTCGGCCCGGCTGGGCTACCGGCCGGACGGCGTCCAGCGGGACAACGTGCAGGGCCGGCCGCGGGTCACCCGGCGGCTGCGGCTGAGCCGCGCCGACTGGGAGCGGACGGACCGCCCCGCGGTCGAGCTGACCGGGCTCGGGCCCTGCCTGCCGGAGTTCGGGCTGGGCCCGCAGGAGTGAACCGGCACCGAGAGCCCCGTTGCCGGACCGACGAGCAATCACGGAGATGGTGGACCCCCGCATGCTGAACCCCGATCTGGCCGACCGGTACCTGCGGCGGCTCGGCCTGCCGCGTCCGGCCGCGCCGACCGCCGACGCGCTGGCCGCCCTGCACCGCGCCCACGTCGAGCGGGTGCCGTACGAGGACCTGGAGATCCAGCTGGGCCGTCCGACGACGGTCGACCCGGTCGAGTCCGCGGAGCGGATCGTGCGCGGCCGCGGCGGTTACTGCTTCCACCTCAACGGCGCGTTCTCGGCGCTGCTGCAGGCGCTGGGCTTCGACGCGACCCGGCACGTGGCCGGTGTGCAGCGGCAGGTCGACCCGGAGCCGGTCGGTGCGGCGGGCAACCACATGGCGCTCACCGTCCGCACCGCGGAGGGGGCGTGGCTGGCGGACGTCGGCCTCGGCGACGGCCTGTACGAGCCGCTGCCGCTGCGGACCGGCACGCACCGGCAGGGGGCGCTGCGGTTCGGCATGGCGCCGTCCGCGGTGGTGCCGGGCGGCTGGCGGCTGGAGCACGACCCGCAGGGCTCGTTCCGGGGCATGGAGTTCTCGCCCGTCCCGGCCGGGCCGGAGGACTTCGTCCGTGAGCACGTCCGGCTGTCGACCTCGCCGGAGTCCTCGTTCGTCCAGGTCTTCTGCACGATGCGGCGCGGCGCCGACGGCTTCGAGGCGCTGCGCGGCTGTCTGCTGGTGCAGGTCGGCGCGGCGGGCCGGGAGGACCGCGAGGTCACCGACGAGCAGGAGTGGTTCGGCCTGCTGACCGGGCACTTCGGGCTGGACCTGTCGGACGTCCCCGCCGAGCGGCGGGCCGCGCTCTGGCAGCAGGTGCACGGCGCCCACCTGGCCTGGCGGGCCGCCGAGGCGGCGAAGACGGCGGCGGAGGCAGCGGCGGAACCGGAGCCGGAGGCGGCCGGTGCGTAGCGCTCCCGTCACCCCGGCCGGCGACCGGATCCGCTGGGTCGAGCTGCCCGGCGCCGGCCCGGCCCGGGTCTTCGTGCACGGCCTCGGCGCCTCCTCCCCCGCGTACTTCACCGAGGCGGCGCTGCATCCGCTGCTCGCCGGGCGCCGCTCGCTGCTGGTGGACCTGCTGGGCTTCGGCCTCAGCGACCGCCCGGAGGACTTCGGCTACACGCTGGAGGAGCACGCGGACGCGCTGGCCGCCGCTCTGCGCTCCGCTGGGGCGGACGGCGCCGAACTGGTCGGGCACTCCATGGGCGGCGCCGTCGCGATCGTGCTGGCGGCCCGCCATCCGGAGCTGGTGTCCCGGCTGGTGCTGGTGGACGCCAACCTCGACCCGGTGCCGCTGCCCGGTCCGCCCGGCGGCGGCAGCAGCAGCGGCCTCGCCTCGTTCACCGAGGAGGAGTTCCTGGCCGGTGCCTGGCGGCAGGTCCGCGACGGGGTCGGGCCGCACTGGTGGTCGACGATGCGGCTGGCCGGGCGGACGGCCCTGCACCGCAGCGCCGTCCACCTGGTCCGGGCGACCGTGCCCACCATGCGCGAGCTGCTGATCGGCCTGCCGCAGCCGCGGACCTTCCTCCACCCCGCGGCGGACGGCCCGCCGGACGGCGCCGAGCGGCTGGCGGCGTCCGGGGTGCGCCTGGTCGCCGTCCCGGACTGCGGCCACAACGTCATGCTCGACAACCCGGACGGCTTCGCCCGGGCGGTCGCCGCGGCGCGCTGACGGGGCGACGGCCGGCGGCACCGGCCCTGGCGCGTCCCGCCGGGGACGTGCCAGGGTCGGGGGCATGCGATACATCATCATCGGCGCCGGCGCGGTCGGCGGGACGGTCGGCGGGCGGCTCCACGAGGGCGGCCACGAGGTGGTGCTGGTCGCCCGCGGCGCCCACCTGGCGGCCCTGCGCGAGGACGGTCTGCGGCTGACCACCCCGGAGGGCGGCCGCACCCTCGCCGTCCCGGCCGTCGGCGGGCCCGAGGAGCTGGAGCTGCGGCCCGGGGACGTGCTGGTGCTGGCCGTGAAGACGCAGCACTCCCTGCCGCTGCTGGACGCGTGGGCGGCCCGCCCGGTGGCCGGCGGCGGCACCGCGGGCGAGCTGCTGCCGCTGCTGTGCGCGCAGAACGGCGTCGAGAACGAGCGCCTCGCGCTGCGCCGCTTCCGCCGCGTGTACGGGGTGTGCGTCTGGCTGCCCTCCTCGCACCTGGAGCCGGGCCGGGTCCTCGCCCAGGGCAGCCCGGTCAGCGGCGTGCTGCACGTCGGCCGCTTCCCCCGGGGCAGCGACGACACCGCCGGGCGGATCGCCGCGGACCTCGCCGCCTCGCACGTCGGTGCCCGGGCGAGCGCGGACGTGATGCGCTGGAAGTACGCCAAGCTGCTCGGCAACCTGAACAACGCCCTGGAGGCCGTGGGAGGCCCGGTCGACGGCGAGCTGCGGCTGGAGCTGGCCCGGCGGACGGTCGCCGAGGGCGAGGCGGTGCTCGACGCCGCGGGGATCGGCCGGGCCGACCGCGAGGAGCAGCGGGCCGCCTGGTCGGGCCGGGTCACCCTGGTGCCGGTCGACGGGGAGAGCCGGCGCGGCGGCTCGTCCTGGCAGAGCCTGGCCCGCGGCGCCGGCGACATCGAGGCGGACCACCTCAACGGCGAGATCGTGCTGCTCGGCCGGCAGCACGGGGTACCGACCCCGCTGAACGCGGCGCTGCAGCGGCTGGCCAACGCCTTCGCCCGCGAGGGCCGGGCGCCGGGCAGCCTGCCGGAGGCCGAGCTGGCGGCGCTGCTGGAGGCGTCAGGCCCGGAGACCTGACCGCCCGAGGCGTGACCCGGCGGCTCAGACCACCGGGTCGTCCGGCCCGTACGGGCGCAGCCGCAGCGTCCGGGCGTCCGCGTCGCGGATCTCCGCTGCGCGGGCGCACAGCTGCTCCAGGTCGTCGCGGCCGGCGTGCACGAACCGGCCGTGCAGGGCGTCGAAGCGGCCCCGGGCGGCGTCCACCGCGACGGCCACCATGTACGCGACCGAGCCCCAGTCCTTCTTGTCCTTGAACATCGGCATGGCCTCGGTCATGTCGGTGCGGACGGCGCCGGGGCTGATGTCGAGGACGACCACGCGGTGCTCGGCGAGCGAGTCGGCGATGTTGTCGGAGAGCTTGAGCAGGGCCGCCTTGGAGGTGGCGTAGGCGGTGTAGACGCCGTCGGGGCGCAGCGCGAAGCCCGAGTTCATGTTGATCACCCGGCCGCCGCCGCGTTCGACCATGCCGGGCAGGACGCTGCGCAGCAGGTTGAACGGGCCGCGCAGGTTGGTCTCCAGCACGTGCCACCACTGGTTGGGGTCGGCCTCCCAGAGCGGCACCTCGACGTGGTCGATCTCGCCGGCGTTGTTGACCAGCAGGTCGATCGGGCCGAGGTCGCGCTCGACGGTGCGCACCGCCTCCCGGACGTTGCCGGGCCGGGTGACGTCGGCGCTGACCGCCACCCCGCGGGAGCCGTGCTTGACGCACTCGCGGAGCGTCTCGGTGAGCGTGGCGTGGGTGCGCCCGACCAGGCCGACCATCATGCCCTCGGCGGCCAGGCCGATCGCGATCTCCCGGCCGATGCCGCGGCCCGCCCCGGTGACCAGGCCCACCTGGCCGGCGAGTGATCCCGTCCCCATTGCGTGCTCCCTCCTGCGGCTGCTCCGCATTCTGGTCCGGTCCGGCCGCGGCGCCGGGCCGCCCGGCCGGACCGGGGCCCGGGGTCATCCGAACGGCCCAGCGCCACCGTCCGGCGCCCGGGAGTAGTACGGTCGACCAGGACACGCGTGTGGGGCCCACCGAGCCCCGGCGCCGGGCCGCTGAACAGCACCTCGCCGGGCAACCCCCGGCACCACCGTGAAGGGCAACTGAGTGAGTGACATCGCGCGCGTCGGAGTGATCGGCTGCGGCCTCATGGGGTCGGGCATCGCCGAGGTCTTCGCCCGCTCCGGTCTGGACGTGCTCGTCTCCGAGGCGACCGGCGAGGCCCTGGAGCTCGGCCGTACCCGGCTGACCAACTCGCTGGAGACCGCGGTCAAGCGCGGCAAGCTGACCGAGGAGCAGCGGGACGAGGCGCTCGACCGGCTCTCGTTCACCACCGACCTCGCCGACTTCGCCGACCGCGACCTGGTGGTCGAGGCGGTCGCGGAGCGCGAGGACATCAAGGTGCAGATCTTCGAGACGCTGGACCGGGTGGTCGAGCGCCGGGACGCGATCCTGGCCTCCAACACCTCGTCCATCCCGATCGTGAAGCTGGCCGCCGCCACCAGCCGCCCCGAGCAGGTCATCGGCCTGCACTTCTTCAACCCGGCGCCGGTGCAGAAGCTGGTCGAGGTCATCCCGACCCTGACCACCTCCGCCGAGACCACCGCGCGGGTGGAGGAGTTCACCGTGCAGGCGCTCGGCAAGGAGCCGATCCGCGCCCGCGACCGGGCCGGCTTCGTGGTGAACGCCCTGCTGGTGCCGTACCTGCTCTCGGCGGTCCGCATGTTCGAGTCGGGCGTGGCGACCGCGGCCGACATCGACAAGGGCATGGAGGCGGGCTGCGCCCACCCGATGGGCCCGCTGCGGCTGTGCGACCTGATCGGCCTGGACACCATCGTGTCGATCGCCGACTCGATGTACGACGAGTACAAGGAGCCGCTGTACGCGGCGCCGCCGCTGCTGTCCCGGATGGTCGACGCGGGCCTGCTGGGCCGCAAGTCCGGCCGCGGCTTCTACGACTACACCGCCTGATCCCGGCGGGCCCGCGGCGTCCCCGTCCGGGGCGGCCCCTCCGGGCGGGGCGTCGCACTCGCACCACCACCTCCAGCCACCCGAGCAGCTCACCACAGGGGTAGTCCAGTTGAACGGGATCAGCGTCGCGCGCGGGGTCCTCGTCACCGCCCGCCGCCAGCGGCTGCTGGCCGCCATCCGGGAGGAGGGCGGCCGCTGGGACTGGCGGCGGGCCGAGGCTCAGTACGACACCTCCCCGGAGCCGCACATCATCCGCCGCGACCTGATGGAGCTGTGCCGTTCCGGCGACCTCGTCCGGGTCGGGCTCGGCGAGTACGAGGCGGCACCCGCCGGGTGACCCCCGCCGACCGACGGGCCTGCGCCACTCCCGTGGCACAGCGCCGTCACAGCATGGTCACAGGCCTCGGCATACGGTGATCGTTCTGACACCGTGATGCCATGCGAACTCGAATGATCGTCACCACCCTCACCGCTGCTGCCGCCCTGTCCCTGTCCCTCACCGCGTGCGGCAGCGACGGCGGCGGCACCGCCGCGCCGGCGAAGTCCTCCGCCGCCGCCACCGCGGCGGCCCCGGCCGCCAGCACCCCGGCCGCTGCCGACAGCGCGGCGCCGGCGGCGTCGACCGCCGCCCCGACCGCCCCCACCAAGGCGGCCGGCACGGCCGACCCGACCCAGCTGGCCAAGGAGCTGGCGATGGTCGCCGGCCTGAAGCAGATCGACCCGAAGCTGGCCGCGGACAACCAGAAGACCGTCGCCGCCGCGCAGCAGACCTGCGCCGACATCAAGGCCGGCAAGGACGACGCGACGGTGGCGAAGAACACCACCACCTACTTCGCGGCGACCGGCGCGAAGGTGACCGACCAGCAGGGCCAGATGATCGCGGTGATCGTCAAGGCGGCGCTCTGCCCGTGACCCGGTGGGCGCGGCGGACGTGACGCGGCGGACGTGACGGGGCCCGGGAGCGGTATCCAGCTCCCGGGCCCCTGAGGTGCCACCCAATTGCGCGCACCGGCACGTTTAAGGCTGCGGATCATCTTCAGAGCCTCGTGTTCTGCCTTTGAACTACCGTGCCACGGGGAGAGGCACAGGCGGGACTTGAACCCGCATCCGAGGCTTTCCGTCCGCACCCGTTCGATCCGGCGCTCGGCGGCGGATGCTGAGACTTGAGCGGGAGTCTGAGTTTCAGGGGGCTGCCTCTGCCCTTGGGCCACCCCGGCGCGGTGGTGCCGGGGGGAGGATTCGAACCTCCACTGTCACCCCTGTGTCAGCTTCACTTTCAGTGTCAGCTTCTGCGCTGTTCGCGCACCCCTCCGCTCAAGGAGGGGGATCGTGGGTCCGGCCGCTACTGGCCGAACAGGTAGCCGAAGACGGCGTCGCCGACCCGCTTGTCGACGACCTCCGCCGCGTTGGCCTCCTCGCGGGCGAACTGCACGGCCTGCTGCAGCTTCTCGACCCGCTGGACGAGTTCGTTGACCCGCCGGGCCGGCAGCGCACCGGAGAACTTCACGGTCGTCCAGTACCCGACCGCGATGTCCTCGTAGTACACCTCGACCTGGGCCGGGTGCTTCTCGGTGGCCTCCGCCTTCACGTGGTTGCGGGGGACCTTCTTCGTCCGGATGGTGCGCACCGGCTCGGTCTTCCACGCGTCGGTGGAGGCGTCCGGCGTCCAGGACTCGGAGGCGTCCAGCACCGGCAGCTTGCGGACGAAGGTGTAGAGGTCGGTGAGCTGCTTCTCCAGGAAGAGCAGGTAGGTGACCGGCACGTCGGTCAGCAGCGGCCGGCCGTCGACCACGACGTCCGCGCGGGCGGCGCAGTTGGCGTGGTCCTTGGTGGCGGTCACGTCGAACAGCCGGGTGAGCGAGGCGGCGGTGTCGCGCAGGATGTCCTCGGCGCGCACCTGCACGCGGGTGGACTCCGGCGGGAGCTGCTCGCCCTCCTCGTCCTTCGGCTGGTACGTGCGGGAGATCCCGGCGAGCAGGGCGGGCTTCTGCAGGCCGTGGTGGGCCGTCGTCAGCTCCTGGAAGGACTTGGACTTGACGCCCTTTTCGACCGCGATGATCTGGTTGAGTTTCGCCACGTCCGGGAGGCTAACAGCGGCCCGTCCGCGCTGTCGTGCGATTTACCGCGGCCCGGGGACGGGGGTCGGGGGACCGTCCCCGGGCCCGGCGCGGCATCAGCCGTTGATCTGGTAGCTGTCGCCGTAGACCTTCCACTTCAGCGGGGTGTTGAGGTCGAAGTTGCGGTCCTTGACCCAGACCTTCTGGGCGGTGTCCACCCGGCTGGTGTCGGCGTGCGCCTCCTCCTTCTTCATGACGACCTTGCGGGCGTCCATGAAGGCGTTGAGGTAGGTGGCCTCGTCGCCGCCCTGGGCGGGCGTCTTGGCCTTCTTCATGGCCGCCTTGCGGATGCCGCCGAAGCTGTCGGAGCTGTCGCCGGGGCCGTGCATCACGATGGCGTCGTAGTAGACGAACTGGCCGAGCGCCCGCAGACCGTCGGCCTTGGCCTGCTGGACGGCGGGGTTGAAGTAGACGCGGTCCCGCTCGTCGTTCTGGGCCTTCTGGAAGACGGTGTCCTTGGCGGCGGCGGCCCAGTCCTTGGTGAAGGCGGTGCCGAGGCCGCTGTGCGAGTCGGTGCCGTTCACCTTGCGCAGCGCGGGCAGGTACTTGGCCAGGACGTTGCCGGGCTTGAGGTCGGTGTAGTGCTCGACCAGGTCCAGCATGTCGCCGGTGCCGGAGCAGAAGCCGATGATGCCGGCCGTGTAGCCGCGGCCGTCGCCGATGTCCTCGATGTACTTGTACTGGGCCTTCCAGTCCAGCGAGGAGTTCTCCGCGCTGGAGACGATCTGCATGGCGATGTCCTTCTTGTGGGCGTCGTCCAGGCCGACCGACGCGGCGCTGACCACGGACGCGCCGGCGCCGCTCGCGCCGAGGGTCGCGGTGGCGACGGTCAGCGGGACGGCGGCGAGCAGCACCGCGAGGGCGGTGCGGCCGGCCCGGCTGCGGGCCCGGTGGGAACGGACGTCGGTGCGGGCGGTGCGGGACTGTGCAGTCATCTGGTGCTCCGTCGGTCGACTCGCGCGCAGGCATGGGGATGCCCGGGGCGCTCCGGTTAGGAAACTTTCCTAACAGGGATTGAAGCGGCCATGGCATTCAACCCGCAAGAGGGTCGGACCAACCTGCACGCAGCCTTAAGGCCCACCTAACGTTCGCCAACTCGCCGTGCCCGCAGGGCGGCTGGCGACCGGGGCCCAAAACGCCGACGGGCCCCGCCCCGGACGCGGAGTCCGGAACGGGGCCCGTCGGGCCGGGGCGTCAGGCGCCGCGCAGCAGCGCGCCGGTGCGCCCGCCCGCCGCCGCGACGGCCGACTCGCGGGCGGCCGAGGCCTCGTCCGCGGTCAGCGTGCGGTCGTCCGCGCGGAAGCGCAGCGTGTACGCCAGCGACTTCTTGCCCTCGCCGGCCTGCTCGCCGGTGAAGACGTCGAACAGCCGGATCGACTCCAGCAGGGCGCCGGCGCCCTCGCGCAGCGCGGCCTCGACCTCGGCGGCCGGCACCTCGCTGCCCACGATCAGCGCGACGTCCTGGGTGGCCACCGGGTACGCCGACACCGGCGGACCGCTGACCTTCCGCACACCGTCGGCGAGCAGCACGTCCAGGTCGATCTCCATCGCGCTGGTGCGCTCCGGCAGGTGCAGCGCCTTGACGACGCGCGGGTGCAGCTCACCGGCGTGGCCGACCACCCGGCCGTCCACCAGCAGCTCGGCGCAGCGGCCGGGGTGCCAGGGGGCGCGCTGGCCCTGTCGGACGGTCAGCTCCAGGTTGGCCGCGCGCGCGACGGTGCGGGCCGCCTCGACCGCGTCCGCCCAGCAGGACGGCACGCCCTTGCCCCACCAGCCGGACGGCTGGCGCTCGCCGGCCAGCGCGACGGCGACCCGGCGCGGCTGGTCCGGCAGTGCGGCGTCGAGCTCGGCGAGCTCCTGCTCGGTCGGCCGGCGCTCCACCGAGAGCCGCGGCGCGACCTTGAGCTCCGCCTTGGGCAGGAAGACCGTGCCGGTCTCGAACAGCGCCAGGTCGGTGTTGCCGCGGCCGACGTTGCGGCGCAGCGCGCCGAGCAGGCCCGGCAGCAGCGTGGTGCGCAGCGCCGGCTCCTCGTCGTTGAGCGGGTTGACCAGCTTGACGGTGCGGCGGCGCTCGTCGTCCTTCTCCAGGCCCAGCCCGTCGAACGCGGCCTCGCCCAGGAAGGGGTAGGCGTTGATCTCGACGTAGCCGGCGCCGGCCAGCGCGACGCCCATCCGCCGGTGGAAGCGCTGCGCCTCGGTCAGACCGCGGCCCGGCGGCACGTTGGGCATCCGGGCGGGCACGTTGTCGTAGCCCTCCAGCCGGATGACCTCCTCCGCGAGGTCGTACGGGTCGGTGAGGTCGGGGCGCCAGCTCGGCGGGGTGACCTCCAGGACGTCGGCGCCGACCACGGTGCAGCCGATCTCCTGCAGGCGGCGGGTGACCGTCTCGCGGCCGTACTCGGTGCCCGCCACCCGGTCCGGGAGGTCCGCGGCGATGGCGATGGTGCGCACCGGGTGCGGGGCGGCGATGTCGGTGACACCGGCCTCGGCGGTGCCGCCGGCGATCAGCACCAGCAGGTCGACGGCGCGCTGCGCGGCGGCGCGGGCGGCCTCCGGGTCGACGCCGCGCTCGAAGCGCTTGGACGCCTCGGAGGGCAGCTTGTGGCGCTTGGCGGTGCGGGCGACGCTGATCGGGTCGAAGTGGGCGGCCTCGATGACGACCTCGGTGGAGCCGACGACCTCGCCGGTCTCCGGGTCGAGGACCGGGTCGAGGATCTCGGTGGTGGCGCCGCCCATGACGCCGGCCAGGCCGATCGGGCCGGAGTCGTCGCAGATCAGCAGGTCCTCGGCGGACAGCTTGCGCTTGACGCCGTCCAGCGTGGTGAGGGTCTCGCCCTCCTCCGCGCGGCGGACCAGGATCGCGCCGCGGACGCGGTTCCGGTCGTAGGCGTGCAGCGGCTGGCCGACCTCGAGCATCACGTAGTTGGTGATGTCGACGGTCAGCGAGATCGGGCGGATGCCCGACTTCTGCAGGCGGCGCTGCAGCCAGATCGGCGACTTCGCGGCCGGCTCGACACCGGTGACGGTGCGGGCGACGAAGCGGTCGCAGCCCGCCGGGTCGGCGACCTTGACCGGGTAGCCGAAGGCGTTGGCCGGGGGCACGTCGAGCAGCGCCGGGTCGGCCAGCGGCAGCCCGTACGCGGCGGCGGCCTCGCGGGCGACGCCGCGCATGGACAGGCAGTAGCCGCGGTCCGGGGTGACCGCGATGTCGAGCACCTCGTCGACCAGCTGCAGCAGCTCGATCGCGTCGGTGCCGGGCTCCAGGTGCGACTCCAGCACCAGGATGCCGTTGTGGTCGTCGCCCATGCCGAGCTCGCGGGCGGAGCAGATCATGCCGGCCGAGGTGTGGCCGTAGGTCTGCCGGGCGGCGATCGGGAAGGGACCGGGCAGCACGGCGCCCGGGAGCACCACGACGACCCGGTCGCCGACCTGGAAGTTGGTCGCGCCGCAGACGATCTCCTGCGGCTCGCCGGTGCCGTTCGCGTCGCCCACGTTGACGAAGCAGTGCCGGATCGGCTTCTTGAAGCCGGACAGCTCCTCGATGGAGAGCACCTCGCCGACCACCAGCGGGCCCTTGAGGTCGCCGCCGAGCTGCTCGACGGTCTCGACCTCCAGGCCCGCCCGGACGAGCCGGGCCGCCACGTCGCGGCCGGTCTCGCCCGCCGGCAGGTCGACGTACTCGCGCAGCCAGGAAAGCGGGACGCGCATCAGATCTCCATCCCGAACGGGAGGGTGAAGCGGACGTCACCCTCGACCATGTCGCGCATGTCGGCGACGTTGTGGCGGTTCATCAGGATTCGCTCCAGGCCCAGGCCGAAGGCGAACCCGCTGTAGCGGTTGGGGTCGACACCGGCGGCGACCAGCACCCGGGGGTTGACGACGCCGCAGCCGCCGAGCTCGATCCAGCCCTCGGAGGAGCAGGTGCGGCAGGGGCGGTCCGGGTTGCCGACGCTCGCACCGCGGCAGACGAAGCACTGCAGGTCCACCTCGGCGCTCGGCTCGGTGAACGGGAAGTACGAGGGGCGCCAGCGCAGTTCGAGGTGGCCGCCGATCAGCTTCTCGACCAGCACCTCGATGGTGCCCTTGAGGTCGGCGAAGGTGATGCCCTCGTCCACCGCGAGGCCCTCGACCTGGCGGAAGACCGGGGTGTGCGTGGCGTCCAGCTCGTCGGTGCGGTACACCCGGCCGGGGCTCACCGCGTACAGCGGCGGCTGGCGGTCGAGCATGGTGCGGATCTGCACCGGGGAGGTCTGGGTGCGCAGCACCACGCCGGAGTCGGCGGAGCCGTCCGGGGCCTGCACGAAGAAGGTGTCCTGCATGGAGCGGGCCGGGTGGTCCGGGTGCAGGTTGAGGGCGTCGAAGTTCAGCCACTCCGCCTCGACCTCGGGGCCGGAGGCGACCTCGTAGCCCATGGCGACGAAGGTGTCCTCGATGCGCTCGGCCATGGTGGTCAGCGGGTGCCGGGCGCCGCGCGGTGCGCGGTCGTACGGCAGGGTGACGTCCACCGCCTCCTCGACCAGCACGCGGGCGTCCCGCTCCGCCTCCAGCTCGGCCTGGCGGCGCGCCAGGGCCTGGTTGACGGCTCCGCGGGCCTGGCCGATCAGCTTGCCCGCCGCCGCCTTGGCGTGCGGCGGCAGCGCGCCGATCTCACGGTTGGCGAGCGCGAGCGGCGAACGGTCGCCGGTGTGGGCGACCTTGGCCTGCTTCAGCGCGTCGAGGTCGGCGGCGGCGGCGAACGCGGCGATCGCCTCGTCCCGGGCCTGCTCCACCACCTCGGGCTTGAGGGCCTCGACCTCGACCGGGTCGTACGACTTGTTGGGTGCCGACATCTCTATCTTTCCCGTGCTCCTGCTCGTGAAGTGGATGGCTCGCCCTTGCGCTACGCCCGGCGTGGCCGGAACACGGGCAGCCCCTGGCCGGTGCCGGGGGGGCGACCGGGAGGGGTGTCCGCGGCACGGCCGCGCAGGGCGTCCCACAACGCCAAAGGTCGAGTGTAGTCGCAGCACGCCGACGGCCGGTTCGCCGTCCGTGGCCGTGTGCGCGAGGAGCCCGCCGGGCGCGGACCTACAGCATGAAGTCCGGCACGCCCGCGGGCAGGGTAAATCGGAACCGGGCGCCGCCCGAGGGGGCCCTGCTGATCCGGATGACGCCGCCGTGCGCCTCCACGATGCCCTTGACGATGTAGAGGCCGAGCCCGGTGCCGCCGCGCTTGGAGCCGCGCCAGAACCGGGTGAAGACGCGCGGCATCGACTCCTCGGGGATGCCGCTGCCTTCGTCGCTCACGGTGACCGCTGTCCCTTCCACCGTCCTCGGCGGGGTGCCCGGATGCTGCCGGCCGGCCGCCTCGACGATCTCGACGGCGGGGGCCACCTCGATGGTGACAGTCCCCTCGCCGTGCCGCACGGCATTTTCCAGCAGGTTGGCCAGCACCTGGTCGATCTTGTCCGGGTCACCCCACTGCTGGCGCAGGCCGTCGGCGATCCGGATGTCGAAGCGCTCGGCCGGGATGCCGGCGGCCACCTTGCCGTCCACGTGCCGGCGGACGCCCGCCGCCAGGTCGACCACCTGCTTGCGGATCTCCAGCCGGCCCGCGTCGATCCGGGAGATGTCGAGCAGCTCGGCGATCAGCCGGGTGACCCGGTCGGCGTCGGCGTCGACGGTCTCCAGCATCACCCGCTTCTGCCCGTCGTTGAACCGCTCCCACTTGGCCAGCAGGGTCGCCGTGAACCCCTTGACGCTGGTCAGCGGGGAGCGCAGCTCGTGCGCGACGGTGGCGATCAGCTCGGCGTGGCTGCGCTCGGTGCGCCGCCGGGCCTCGGTGCCGCGCAGCGCCACCACCACCCGCTGTACCGGGCCGCCGGGCCGCTCCCGGACGTACCGGGCGGAGACCAGCACCTCGCAGCCGCCGGGCAGCAGCAGGTTCCGCTCGGGCTGGCCGGTGCGCACCGCGAGGCCGCCGTACGGGTCGGTGAGCTTCCACCAGCGGCGGCCGTCGAGGTCCTCCAGCGGCAGGGCGTCCTCCAGCGGGGTGCCGAGCACGGCGTCGCGGCGGCGCCCGGTGAGCCGGGCCGCGGCCCGGTTGAAGCAGACCACCCGGCCGTCGGCGTCCGCGACGACCAGGCCGTCGGGCAGGTCGTCCGGGTCCAGCTCCGCCCCGCTGCCGACCATGGGTGTCCTCCCCTGACCCACCACCGTGCTCCCCGCCGAGGCCGACCCTAGCGCTCCTGCGGCCGTGTGCGACACCCTCCGGGCGACCGCTGCGCGCGGGCCGAGGCGTAGAGGCACACGGCGGCGGCCGTGGCCAGGTTGAGGCTCTCGGCGTGTCCGTGGATGGGCACGCGCACCACCTCGTCGGCGAGCGCGCGGGTCTCCTCCGGCAGGCCCCAGGCCTCGTTGCCGAAGACCCAGGCGACCGGCGCGCCGAGAGTGCCCTCGTCGAGCTCCTGGTCGAGGTCGCGCTCGCCCGCGCCGTCCGCCGCCAGCACCCGCACCCCGGCCGCGCGCAGCTCGGCGACGGCCTCCTCGATCGGCACGCCGGTGGCGAAGGGCAGGTGGAAGAGGCTGCCGACCGAGGCCCGGACGGCCTTCGGGTTGTACGGGTCCACCGAGGCGTCGGTGAGCACCACGGCGTCCGCGCCGGCGGCGTCGGCCGTCCTCAGCACGGTGCCGGCGTTGCCGGGGTCGCGGACGTTCGCGAGCACCGCGACCAGTCGGGGCCGCGCGGCCAGCACCTCCTCGAAGGGGGTGTCGATGAAGCGGCACAGCGCCACGACGCCCTGCGGGGTGACGGTGTCGCAGATCTCCGCGATCACCTCCTCGGTGGCGGTGAGCAGCGGCAGCCCGGCCGCGCGGGCGGCGTCCGCGATGTCGGCGTGCCGCTCCAGCGCCTGCGGGGTGAGGTAGATCTCGACCACCGCGTGCTCGGCCGAGCCCGGCAGCCGCCCGTACGCCACGGCCTCGCGGACGGCCTGCGGGCCCTCCGCCAGGAAGCGGCGGTCCTTGCCGCGCTGGTTCCGCCGGGCCAGCCGTCGCGCCGCGACGACGCGCGGGGAGCGCAGGGAGGTCAGCAGGGGGGTGTCGGTGCTCTGCATGCTCTCGTTCTCTGAGGGGCCTGGAATGCGCATCGGGCCCGCAGGCGGTACGGCCTGCGGGCCCGAAGAGCTCACCTACCGGGGCTCGGCCTGGATCAGGCGGCCTTGGGGGCGTTGACGTCCTCCGGCAGCGCCTTCTGCGCGACCTCGACCAGCACGGCGAACGCGGCGGCGTCGTTGACGGCCAGGTCGGCGAGCATCTTGCGGTCGATCTCGACGCCCGCGGCCTTCAGGCCCTGCACGAAGCGGTTGTAGGTCATGCCGTTGGCACGGGCCGCAGCGTTGATGCGCTGGATCCAGAGCTGACGGAAGTCGCCCTTGCGCTTCTTGCGGTCGTTGAAGTTGTAGACGAGCGAGTGGGTGACCTGCTCCTTGGCCTTGCGGTAAAGGCGGGAGCGCTGGCCGCGGTAACCGCTGGCCCGCTCGAGGATGACCCGGCGCTTCTTGTGGGCGTTGACTGCCCGCTTGACGCGTGCCACTTGATTACTCCTTGGGTTGGACCGCGGATGGCTCCTGGCGGTCCGTCAATCGATTGGGTCGGGAAGGATCAGCCGGTTCCGCGGGGGCGCCGCGGGCGGGCGATCACTTGCCGAGAAGCTTCTTGATCTTCTTGGCGTCGGCGGGGGCCATCTCGACGGTGCCGGCCAGCTTGCGGGTCAGCGTCGAGGGCTTGTGCTCCAGGAGGTGGCGACGGCCGGCACGCTCGCGCAGCACCTTCCCGGAGCCAGTGATCTTGAAGCGCTTGCTGGCGCCGCTGTGCGTCTTCTGCTTCGGCATGTCGCCGTATCTCCTCGTCGGTCCGCCCCGGCCCGCACAGTGCTGTGCGGGCCGGGAGTGGATTGTTCTCCTGGCCGGGACGGGAGCCCCGGCCGTTGTGGCCGTCCGTGCGGGGCCTGGGCCTTTCGGCTCAGCTCTCCTGCTCGGTGTCGGCCGGCTGCTCGACCTCGGCGGCGGGCGCGGCCTCGACGGCCTCGTCGGCCTCGACGGCTTCCGCAGCCTCGACGGCCTCGACGGCTTCCGCAGCCTCGTCGGCCTCGTCGGCCTGGGCCTCAGCGGCAGCACCCGGGGTGCGGCCCTGACGCTCGGCCTTGCGGGCGTCCGCGAGGGCGCGCGCCTCGGCCATCGCCTCGGTCTTCTTCTTGTGCGGGCCGAGAACCATGATCATGTTACGGCCGTCCTGCTTGGCCGAGGACTCCACGAAGCCCAGGTCCTGGACGTCCTCCGCGAGACGCTGCAGCAGTCGGAAGCCCAGCTCGGGGCGGGACTGCTCACGACCGCGGAACATGATCGTGATCTTGACCTTGTCGCCCTGCTTGAGGAACCGGACGACGTGACCCTTCTTGGTGTCGTAGTCGTGCGGGTCGATCTTCGGCCGGAGCTTCATCTCCTTGATGACCGTGTGCGCCTGGTTCTTGCGCGCCTCACGGGCCTTCATCGCCGACTCGTACTTGAACTTGCCGTAGTCCATGAGCTTGCAGACGGGCGGCCGTGCGGTCGCCGCAACCTCGACCAGGTCGAGGTCGTACTCCTGGGCAAGCTCCAGCGCCTTGGCAAGCGGCACGATGCCGACCTGCTCGCCGCTGGGACCGACGAGTCGCACCTCGGGGACGCGAATCCGGTCGTTGATGCGGGGCTCGGTGCTGATGGGGCCTCCTCGGTTGCACCTAATTCAGTGCGGCCGTCGGGCGGCGGTCGCACGTCGTGGTTTCGACCACTGGGCGGGGCTTCATTCATGCTCCGCTGCCCGGGGAACAGGCACCGAACGCACGAAAAAAGCCCCGCACGGTACAGGCGGGGCTCCACACAACCGGGGCGCCCCTGGCGGGACGCCGCTGGCGATCGCGCACCTCGCGGCGCACGTCGCGGACCGGACCCGTCGACCCGGGGGCCGATCGGGTGGGAGACTGTCGCGGTTGCCCTCTCGGGCCTCCTGGGTGGAGCCTCCACTTGCTGGCCGGGTGTCCGTACGGACTCCTGGCCGGTCAGTCTCGAATCATAGCAGCGTTCGGGCGGCCACCGTTATTCCGGCCCCGGTCACGCCGCCTTGTACGCTCCCTGTGTACGTCCACCGGCCAGACGGAGTGAGCCACCTTGAGCAGCCAGCCCCACGAGCACGACGACGAGCAGGCCGTCGGCTTCGACGACCTCACCCGCGACATCGCCGAGGTCCCGGCGGTCGAGGTGATCACCACCGTCGCCGTCCACCTCATGAGCGCGGCCGCCGTCAAGTGCGGGCTCGCCGAGGGCGGCGAGGCCGACAAGGACCTCGACGAGGCCCGCAAGCTGATCACCGCCCTCGCCGGGCTGGTCACCGCCGGCGCCCCCGAGATCTCCAACTTCCACGCCGCACCGCTCCGGGACGGGCTGCGCTCCCTCCAGCTCGCCTTCCGCGAGGCCTCCGTCGTCCCGGACGCCCCGGGCGCCGGCCCCGGCGAGAAGTTCACCGGCCCGGTCTACTCCTGACCGGAGCGACCCGCCCCGGGATCCGGGGCGACCGCTGAGGGGCGCGGGGACCTGCGCGGAACGGAAGTGACGGCGTTGCGCCTTCCGTTCCGCGCAGGTCCCCGCGCCCCTCGTGGTTCTCCCTACTCCCCCGCCGAGTAGAACGGCTCCTCGGGGAGGTCGGTGCGGAGCACGGCGAGCTGGAGGCCGCGGTCCAGGCGGACCCGGAGGGTGGCGTCCCCGGCGAGACCCGCGACCAGCCGGTCGACGGCCGCCCGCAGCTCCTCCTCGCCCGCCCCCGCCGCGGGCACCAGCGCGAGCACCGCGTCCGCGTCGCCGTCCGGCCGCAGGTACCCCCGGGCCACCGCCGGCTCCGCCGCGAGCAGGTCCCGCAGCGCCCCGTGCACGTCCGGGTCGGCGGCCGGCCGGACGTACCGCCGGTTCTCGGCGACGGCCCGCAGCCGTGCCCCGTGCAGCAGGTAGGTGACCGGCCCCGCCGGGTCGACCAGCAGGGTGTCGGCGCGCTCCGAGAAGGCGACCATCGCGGCCTGCGGTGCGGCGACCGGCGCCGGCCGGGCGTCGGCGCGCCAGCGGGCCATGGTCTCCAGCGAGGTGAAGGCCGGCAGGGCGCGGCGCCCGTCGGCGGCCTCGATCACGGGGACGGCCATGTCACTGGTCTTCTCGTGCTTGAGCCCGTTCGCGTCGGTCTCGACCTCGCCGAGCAGGGCCACGATCGGCACCATCAGCCGGCTCGGGGTGAGGGCGTCGAGGAGCTCGGGCTCCTGCGACGGGTCCTGCGCCCAGGCGTCGAGGGCCCGGACGAGGCGGGGGTCGGCGGTGCCGTCGTCGTCGGCGAAACCGGGGTTCGGAATGTTCTTGCGCTCCACCCGTCGAGGGTATGCCACCCACATCTCCGGCTTCTCAGACGGTGCTCACTCCGGCCTCACCCGAGCCCAAGGAGCCCGGCCCAGGATCGCCGGCATGACCTCAGCCCGACGGACCCGCACCGCGGCCCGCAGGCGCCGCCGCCGGCAGCGCCGCGGCGCCCTCCTGGTCGTCCTCGCCCTCGCCGCGACCGGGGTGTGGCTGCACCGGGAGCGCTCGGCCGGGGGCACGGTGCCGGTGGCGGCGGCCGCGGCCTCGGCGGCCCCCACGGTCGACCCGGACGCGCAGCTCGCCGCCGCGCTTCAGGACGGCGGCGGCCACCTGGCGGTCGCCGTGCTGGACACCGCCTCCGGCGCGAGCGCCGCGTACGGGACGGACCGGTTCGTCACCGCCAGCATCGTCAAGGTCGACATCCTGGCGGCCCTGCTGTGGCGGACCGACGGGATGCTGACCGACGACCAGCGCTCCGCCGCCGCACTGATGGTCGAGAACAGCGACAACGACGCGACCACCGACCTGTTCGGCCAGATCGGCGGGGACGAGGGGCTGGACGCCGCCAACGCCGCGTTCGGCCTCACCGGGACGACGGCCGGCACCGACGGCTACTGGGGCCTGACCACCACCACGGCCGAGGACCAGCTGCGGCTGCTGCAGCTGGTGTTCGGCACCGAGGGCGTGCTGGGCGACGAGTCCCGGGCGTACCTGCAGAAGCTGATGGGGCTGATAGCCGCCGACCAGCGCTGGGGCGTCTCGGCCGCGGACGACGACCGCGCGGTGCACCTCAAGAACGGCTGGCTGCCGCGGACGGCGGAAGGGGCCTGGGTGGTCAACAGCATCGGCCGGGTGGTGCACGACGGGCGCGAGCTGCTGGTGGCGGTGCTGACCGACGGCTCGGACACCAAGGAGGAGGGCATCGCCCTGGTGGAGTCGGTGGCCGCCGCGGCCGCCGACAGCCTGACCTCCGCCACCCCGTCCGCGACGGTCTCCCCCACCGCGTCCCCCGCCGTGTCCGGGGCGGCGGCTTCCCCGGTCGCCGCCTCTACCCAGCAGTAGCCACCGTGTGGGACGCTGCCGCCATGGCCACCGACCTCGCCCCCGCCGTGTCCGGCGCCGTCTCGGACCGCTCCCGGTACGACCGGGCCACCGCGCACCTCGACGCGCCGTTCGCGATCGTCGACCTGGCCGCGTTCGACGCCAACGCGGCCGACCTGGTGCGCCGGGCCGGCGGCAAGCCGGTCCGGGTGGCGAGCAAGTCGGTGCGCTGCCGCGCCCTGCTGGAGCGGGTGCTGGCCACCGAGGGCTTCGCCGGGATCATGAGCTTCACCCTGGCCGAGTCGATCTGGCTGGCCCGCCAGGGCTTCACCGACGTCCTGCTCGCCTACCCGTCGGCCGACCGGGCCGGCTTCGGCGAGCTCACCGACGATCCCAAGCTCGCCGGGGCGATCACCGTCCTGCTGGACGACCCCGCGCAGCTGGACCTGATCGACTCCTCCCGCGGGGGCCCGGAGACCGTCCGGGTCTGCCTGGAGCTGGACACCTCGCTGGAGCTGTTCGGCGGACGGGTCCGCTTCGGCGCCCGACGCTCGCCGCTGCGCACCCCCGAGGCCCTGGGCGCCTTCGCCGAGCTGGTGCAGAACCGGCCGGGCTTCGAGGTGGTCGGCCTGATGGCCTACGAGGGCCACATCGCCGGCGTCGGCGACCGGGTCGCCGGCCGGCCGCTGCGCTCGCAGCTGGTGCGGATGATGCAGACCCGGGCCCGGGCGGAGCTGGCCGAGCGGCGGGCCGCGGTGGTGCAGCGGCTGCGGCAGGTCGCGGAACTGGAGTTCGTGAACGGCGGCGGCACCGGCAGTGTGGAGTCGACGGTGGCCGAGTCGGCCGTCACCGAGGTCGCGGCAGGGTCGGGCCTGTACCAGCCCCGGCTGTTCGACAACTACGCGTCGTTCCGGGGGCGGCCGGCGGCGCTGTTCGCCCAGCCGGTGGTCCGCCGGCCCGGGGTGGGCGTGGTGACGGTGCTCGGCGGCGGCTACCCGGCCTCCGGTCCGGCCGGCGGTGACCGCTCCCCCGTGCCGTACCTGCCGGAGGGCCTGCGCTACGACCCGCAGGAGGGCGCGGGCGAGGTGCAGACGCCGCTGCTCGGCGCGGCCGCCGACGACCTGCTGATCGGCGACCGGGTGTGGTTCCGGCACGCCAAGGCCGGCGAGCTGTGCGAGCGCTTCGCGGAGCTGCACCTGGTCGAGGGCGACCGGGTGGTGGAGACGGTGCCGACCTACCGCGGCGAGGGGCGCACCTTCCTCTGAGTCCTCTGAGTCCTCGGAGGTGGGTGCGCCCCCGCCGGGTGGCCGAGGATCCGTCAGGTGCCGCCGGGGCCGCTCACCTGGGCGGTGGCGATGCCCTTGACGATGGTGTCCATCTGGGCGAGGTCGGGCGCCTTGTCGGCGATGTCGAAGCCGAGGTGGACGGCGACCAGGCTGCCCGCCTTCGCGCCGGGGAAGACCACCGTCTCCACGTAGCCGTCGTTGCCCTGCGGGGCGTCGACCTTCCAGCGGACGAGGTAGCCGCTGCGCCCGGCGACGGTGACCGCCTCCGACTTGAGCTCCTCGTGGGACTTCACGTCGCCGTAGGCCTCCTTGGCCGCGGCCGCGATGTCGGTGAGGGCGGCCTGCTTGGCGTCGCTGCCCTCGACGGTGTCGGTGAAGGCGCCGCCGAGCGAGCAGGTGCCCTTGCCGTCGGGGCAGGTGTACGAGCCGATGGAGAGCGCGGCGTGCCCGTCGGGGGTGGTGGCGCCCTGCCAGCCGGAGGGCACCGGCAGGCTGATGCCGTTCACCACGTCGACGGCGGTCGAGGCGTTCCGGCCGCCGCGGCCGAGGCCGTTGCCGCCCTGGCCGTTGCCCTGGCCACTGCCGTTCCCGCCGCCCGGGCCGTCACCGCCCTGGCCGTTCCCGCTCCCCCCGCCCTGGCCGCCGTTCTGACCGGGGAGGCCGGGGAAGCCGAAGCCGTCCGAGCCGTTGCCGCCGAGGCGGTAGCGGCCGTCGAAGGGCCGGGCCGCCGAGGCCCCGTCGCCGTCGTCGTCCATGGCCAGGTAGGTGATGCCGGAGCCGACCGCGAGGCCGGCCACCGCGGCCACGGCCGCCGCCACGACCACCGGGCGCGAGGGGCGCCGGCGGGGCTTCGGCGGGGCCTGGACGGCCGTCGGCATCTCCGGGTAGCGCACCGTCGGCCCGTCGTCCAGGACGCGGCCCTCGATCACGGTGGGCCCGTCGCCGTCCGCGGCCGCCCCGGGGACCGCTGCGGGAGCCTCGGCACCGGGTGCGGGCGTCTCGGCACCGGGTGCGGGACGGGTGGTCGCCGTCCAGCCCTTGCCGTCCCAGTAGCGCTCGGGCCGGGGGTCGCTGGTGTCCTTCGGGTCCGGGTACCACCCGGCGGGAATCTGCTCGCTCACGCCATCGAATCTAAGGGCGGGCGGATAAGCGCCATATCAGCAGGAGGGTCGAAACGCCCTGTTCGCGATGAGATTACGGTGAGAATCGGACCAGGCTGCCGTTGACCCCGGCGGAGTCGTCGCTCGCGAGCCAGGCCGCCGCGGCGGCGAGCCGTTCCGCGTCGCCGCCGCCGAGCGCGTTGAAGCGGATGCCCTCCGGCCCGAAGGCGTCCGCGAGCTCCCGGGTGAGCGCACCGACCCCGGCCGCGGCCACCGCGGCGGCCAGCCCGCCCTCGGCCGCCGGACCGGCCAGGTTGACCACCGAGCCGTGCCCGTGCCGCCGCAGGTAGGGCAGGGCGGCCCGACAGCAGAAGAAGACGGCGGTCAGCCGGGTGTCCTGGACGACCCGCCAGGTGTCCGGCGGCACCTCCAGCGCCGGGCCGTCGGCGGGCGGCGCCCCGCACGGGCCGTTCACCACCGCGTCCACCCCGCCGAGGGTCTCGTACGCCTCGTCGAAGAGCGCCTCCACCATGTACTCGTCCAGCGGGTCGGTGTGCACGAACAGGCCGCCCACCGAACGGGCCACCGCCTGCCCCGCCTTCTCGTCCGGGTCCGCGCACACCACCCGGGCGCCCTCCGCGGCGAGCCGCCGGGCCACCGCGGCCCCGGCCTCCCCCGCGAATCCGCTCACCCCGGTCACCACCGCGACCCGGCCGGCCAACCGCCGGGGCACCCCCGGTTCCGCTCCCGCCATCGGGCACCTCCGCCACTCGCCGAGCACGTTCCGACACGACACGGTTACCGTACGTCGTACCGCCGACGGCGGTGGTGTGGCGCGTGCCGCACTGCCCGATCGCGCCGCGGCGGCCCGTGAGGAGGCAGAATGCCCGCCATGACTCCTCGGCCCGTGATCGGCATCAGCACTTCCGTCCTCGACGCGGCCTGGGGCCGCTGGGACAGCATCCGCACCGTCCTGCTGGCCGAGCGCTACCCGTCCGTGGTGCAGGCCGCCGGCGGGCTCGCCGTGCTGCTGCCGCCGGACGCGGCCGAACACGCCGCCGACGCCGTCGCCCGGATCGACGCGCTGGTGATCGCCGGTGGCGCCGACATCGACCCCGCCCGCTACGGCGCCGCCCGCCACCCCGAGACCGACGGCGGCGAGCCCGAGCGGGACGTCTGGGAGTCCGCGCTGCTGCGCGCCGCGCTCGCCGCCGAACTGCCCGTGCTCGGGATCTGCCGCGGCATGCAGCTGCTCAACGTGGTCCGCGGCGGCACCCTGCTGCAGCACCTGCCGGACGTGGTCGGCCACCACGGCCACATCGGCGCACCCGGCACCTACGGGCGCCACGCGGTGCGGCCGGTGCCCGGCACCCTGCTCGGCGAGCTGCTGCCGGACCCCTCGGTGGACGTCCCCACCTACCACCACCAGGCGGTCGACCGCCTCGGCCAGGGGCTGTCGGTGTCCGCCTGGGCCGAGGACGGCACGGTCGAGGCGATCGAGGGCGCCGGGTTCACCCTCGGCGTCCAGTGGCACCCCGAGCAGGGCGACGACCTGCGGCTGATGACCGCGCTGGTACGGACCGCGGCCGCGGTGCGCGCCCAGGCCGCCGTCACCGCCTGACCCGCGCCCGGCCCGGCCGCGCGGGGGATCGCGGCGCCGTCGCCCGGACGGCCCTGCGCGGCAACGACAACGGTCACCAGTGCAGGCTTTGGATCTTCGTCCGTTCTGGGGTTCACTTCGGGTGCGGGCGGTGTCCGCCGCCCGCACGGGCAGCACGTGCACGAGAGGACTCCGATGGCCGGCGAGCACGAGCACGACCGCGGCGCGCACGGGACGGCCCTGCACGAACACGGCGACCACGACCACGCGGCGGACGGGCACGGCGCCCACCACGGGCACGGGCACGGCGGGAAGGGCCACGCGCACGGCCACGGGGTGTCCGCCGACGCCGATCGCCGCTGGCTGGTCTCCGCCCTGGTGCTGATCACCGTCTTCATGGCGGGCGAGGTCGTGGTCGGCCTGGCGGCCTCCTCGCTGGCGCTGATCTCGGACGCCGCGCACATGCTGACCGACGCGGCCTCGATCGCGCTCGCCCTGGTCGCCATGCGGCTGGCCGCCCGGCCCGCCCGCGGCGGCTACACCTACGGCCTGAAGCGGGCCGAGATCCTCTCCGCCCAGGCGAACGGCGTCACCCTGCTGGTGCTCTCCGCCTGGCTCGGCTACGAGGCGGTCACCCGGCTGATCGACCCGCCGGATGTGCACGGCTCGCTGGTGCTGTACACCGCACTGGTCGGGATCGTGGTCAACCTCGCGGCCACCTGGTGCATGTCCCGGGCCAACCGCAGCTCGCTCAACGTCGAGGGCGCCTTCCAGCACGTGCTCACCGATCTCTACGCCTTCATCGCGACCGCGATCGCCGGCCTCGTGGTGATGCTCACCGGGTTCGTGCAGGCGGACGCGATCGCCTCGCTGGTGGTGGTGGGGCTGATGCTGCGGGCCGGCACCGGGCTCGTCCGCGACTCCGCGCGGATCTTCCTGGAGGCCGCCCCGGCCGGCGTCGACCCGGACACCGTGGCGGACCGGCTGGTCGCGGTGCCGCTGGTCGAGGAGATCCACGACCTGCACATCTGGGAGATCACCTCCGGCGAGCCGGCGCTGTCCGCGCACATCCTGGTCGCCCCCGGCGGGGACTGCCACGCCGTCCGCCGCGAGCTGCAGCGCCGGGTCCGCGACGAGTACGGGATCGCCCACGCCACCCTCCAGGTCGACCACGTCGGCGAGGAGGGGCCGCAGGAGCTGCTGCAGATCGGCCGCTCGGCGGAGGCCGACGGGCAGGCCGCGGCCGACGGGCAGGAGCACTGCGCGGACGCGCACGGCCCCGTGCACCGCAGCGGTCCGCACCGGCACTGACCGCCCCGGCCGTCGGACGGGTACGGCATGATGCGGAGGGTGACCGCACCGCGCCTGATGCTGCTCGACACGGCGAGCCTCTACTTCCGTGCCTACTTCGGTGTCCCGGAGTCCCTGAAGTCCCCCGAGGGCGAGCCGGTGAACGCCGTCCGCGGGCTGCTCGACTTCATCGCCCGCCTCGTCCAGGACCACCGGCCGGACCAGCTGGTCGCCTGCATGGACGCCGACTGGCGCCCGCAGTGGCGGGTCGATCTCATCCCCACCTACAAGACGCACCGGCTGGCCGCCGAGCCCTCGGTCGAGGGCGAGGAGGAGATCCCCGACACGCTCTCCCCGCAGGTGCCGGTGATCGAGCAGGTGCTCGACGCCCTCGGCATCGCCCGGGTCGGCGCCCCCGGCTACGAGGCCGACGACGTCATCGGCACCCTTGCCACCCGCGCCGCGGGGCCGGTGGAGATCGTCACCGGCGACCGCGACCTCTTCCAGCTGGTCGACGACGCCCGCGGCGTCACCGTGCTCTACCCGGTCAAGGGCGTCGGCTCGGCCGAACGCATCGACAACGCCCACCTGCTGGAGAAGTACGGCGTCGGCGGGGCCTCGTACGCGGACATGGCCGCGCTGCGCGGCGACGCCAGCGACGGCCTGCCCGGGGTCAAGGGGATCGGCGAGAAGACCGCCGCCCAGCTGATCCAGAGCTACGGCGACCTGGCCGGGGTGCGCGCCGCGGCCGCCGACCCGACCTCCAAGCTCACCCCCGCCCGGCGGAAGAACCTCCTGGAGGGCGCCGCCTACCTGGACGTGGCGCCCACGGTCGTCCGGGTCGCCACCGACGTGCCGCTGCCCGCCTTCGACCCGGCCCTGCCCGCCGAGCCCCTCGACCCGATGGCCCTGGAGGCGCTCGCCGAACGCTGGGGCCTCGGCGGCTCGCTCGAACGCGTCGTCGCCGTCCTGGCGGACGCCGCGTCCTGATGCGGCTGCGGGGGCGGTGCCGCCGGGCGCGCGGGGATCGCCCCGCACACCCGGCGGCACCGCCGGTGGACCGCTAGCCGACCGAGGAGTAGGCGATGATGCCGCGGCGGAGGGAGTCGACCGCCTTGCGGGCGGTGCTCCGCAGGTCGGTGTCCTCGCCGGCGGCGTCCTGGATCTGGCCGAGGACGTCGATCAGCTGCTTCGTCCAGCGGACGAAGTCGCCGGCCGGCAGCTCGGCGTCGCGCAGGACGGCGTCCAGGTTGTGGCCGAGGGCCCAGCGCCAGGCGACCCAGGCGAAGCCGAGGTCGGGCTCGCGCTGGCCGACGCCCTCCGCGGTGGAGATCCGGTGCTGCTCCTCCAGGGCGTCGAGGTGGCCCCAGATCCGGATCATCTTGCCGAGCGCCTCCTTGGCGGCGCCCTCCGGGACGCGCGGGGCGACGGCGTCGTCGGACTGCCGGGCCTCGTACACCAGCGCCGAGGCGCAGGCCGCGAGCTCGGCGGCGGACAGGCCCTTCCACACGCCCTCGCGGATGCACTCCGAGGCGAGCAGGTCGAGTTCGCCGTAGAGCCGGCCGAGCCGCTTGCCGTCGTCCGTGACGGTGTCGCCCTGGAGGTAGCCGAGGTCGGCGAGCAGGCCGCAGACCCGGTCGAAGGTGCGCGCGATGGTGTGGGTGCGCGAGCGCATCCGGCGTTCCAGCAGCTCGGTGTCGCGGTGCAGCCGGTGGTAGCGCTCGGCCCAGCGGGCGTGGTCCTCGCGCTCGTCGCAGCCGTGGCAGGGGTGCCGGCGCAGCTCGGCGCGGAGCCGGGTGATCTCCGGGTCGTCCGCGGCGGCGGCGCGGCCGCGGCGGTACCGCTCGGGTTCGAGGTGGCCGGCCTTGGTGCGCAGCGCGGAGGCGAGGTCCCGGCGGGACTGCGGGCTGCGCGGGTTGAAGGACTTCGGGATCCGCACGCGCTCGACGGCGGCGACCGGGTACGGGAAGTCGATCATGGCGAGGCGCTTGACCTGGCGCTCGGCGGTGAGCACCACCGGGCGGGGCCCGTCCTGGTAGTCGGGGTGCCGGGGGCCGCCGCGCCCGCCCCGGGCGACCGGCGGCAGGCCGGGGTCGAGGACGAGGGCGAGGCCGGCGAACTTGCCGGTGGGCACGTGGATGACGTCGCCGGGCTTGAGCTGTTCGAGGGCCTCGACGGCGGCGGCCCGGCGCTGGCTGGTGCCCTCGCGGGCCAGCTCGTTCTCACGGTCCTTCAGCTGCCGGCGCAGCGCCATGTACTCGTCGAAGTCGCCGAGGTGACAGGTCATCGACTCGCGGTAGCCCTCCAGGCCCTCCTCGTTGCGCTGGACCTGGCGGGCGATGCCGACCACCGAGCGGTCCGCCTGGAACTGGGCGAAGGAGGTCTCCAGCAGCTCGCGGGAGCGGTGCCGGCCGAACTGCCCGACCAGGTTGACCGCCATGTTGTACGAGGGGCGGAAGGAGGACTTGAGCGGGTAGGTGCGGGTGCCGGCGAGGCCGGCCAGCGCCTCCGGGTCGAGGCCGCGCTGCCAGAGCACCACGGCGTGGCCCTCGACGTCGATGCCGCGGCGGCCGGCCCGGCCGGTGAGCTGGGTGTACTCGCCGGGGGTGATGTCGGCGTGGGTCTCGCCGTTCCACTTGACGAGCTTCTCCATGACCACCGAGCGGGCGGGCATGTTGATGCCGAGGGCGAGGGTCTCGGTCGCGAAGACGGCCTTGACCAGGCCCTTCACGAAGAGCTCCTCGACGACCTCCTTGAAGCGGGGCAGCATGCCGGCGTGGTGGGCGGCGATGCCGCGCTCCAGGCCGTCCAGCCACTCGAAGTAGCCGAGGACGTGCAGGTCCTCGTCGGGGATGTCCTGGCAGCGCTGCTCGACGATCTCGCGGACCTGACGGCGCTCGGCGTCGCGGTTGAGTCTGAGGCCCGAGGAGAGGCACTGCTGGACGGCGGCCTCGCAGCCGGCCCGGCTGAAGATGAAGGTGATGGCGGGCAGCAGGCCCTCGGCGTCGAGGCGTTCGATGACGTCGATCCGGCCCGGGGTCCAGACCCGGCCGGGCCGGCCGGCGGGCATGGAGCGGCCGCGGCCCTTGGCGAAGCGGTCCCGGCCGCCGCGGTCCAGCTCGGAACGGGCGAGCCGGACGAGCTCGGGGTTGACCGCCTTGGCGGGGTTGCGCGGGGCGTCCTTGGGGCGGCCGTCGCGGTCCGGGTTGGCGAACAGGTCGTACATCCGGTTGCCCGCCATGACGTGCTGCCACAGCGGCACGGGGCGGTGCTCGGAGACGATCACCCTGGTGCCGCCGCGCACGGTGTCCAGCCAGTCGCCGAACTCCTCGGCGTTGGAGACGGTGGCGGAGAGCGAGGCCAGCACCACGGACTCGGGGAGGTGGATGATGACCTCCTCCCAGACGGCGCCGCGGAAGCGGTCGGCCAGGTAGTGCACCTCGTCCATCACCACGTAGCCGAGGCCGTTGAGGGAGCTGGAGCCCGCGTAGAGCATGTTGCGGAGCACCTCGGTGGTCATGACGACCACCGGCGCGTCCCCGTTGACGCTGTTGTCGCCGGTGAGCAGGCCGACCTTGTCGGCGCCGTAGCGCTTGACCAGGTCGCCGAACTTCTGGTTGGAGAGCGCCTTGATCGGCGTGGTGTAGAAGCACTTGCGGCCGCTCGCCAGGGCCAGGTGGACGGCGAACTCGCCGACGATGGTCTTGCCGGATCCGGTCGGCGCGGCGACCAGGACGCCCTCGCCGGCCTCCAGGGCCCGGCAGGCCTCGATCTGGAAGGGGTCGAGCGGGAAGTCGTAGAGCTGCTGGAAGCCGTACAGCGCGGTGGCCTGTTCGGCGGCGCGGCGGCGGGAGGCCGCGTAGGCCTCGGCGGGACTGAGCTGCTCCTCGGGCAGGGGGGCGTTCATCGGCGTCACCTTCTCTTCCCGTGGGAGTGCTGCCCGTGCGGGCCGGACGGGTGCGCAGACGGCGACGCCTGCGGCTGCGGGGCCGTCCGGACTGTCCGTCCGGCCGGGGCGCAGCTGGTGTGGTGGGTGTGATCGAGCATCTCGCCCAGAGGTTACCCGGCGTGGCCGACATCGATAGCACCCTTTTCCGGGTCCCTCGCGGACCGCCGCCGGGCGGGTGGTCACGGGGTGCGGTCGGGTCGCTGCAACGGGTCGAAGATGCGTTCGAAGGTGGGCCCCGGACTGGCAGTTCAATCACATCCTTAGTTGCAAATGTCTTCAAGTCGTCGCCGAATCGACGTCAAATGACCTCTGATCACTCATCCGCGATCGATTCCGGTCATCCAGCGAAGATTCCCGACCGTCTCCCTACAGTCGTTGCCGAACCCGCCCGAACGGTGCGGGGACCGCGACAGCAGCAGGAGGAAGACGATGGCGAACCCGGAGACCGCGCTCAAGGAGGCCATGACGATCGAGGGCGCGATCGGCGTCGCCCTGGTCGACTACGGCAGCGGCATGGCCCTCGGGACGCTCGGCGACTCCGCCGAGCTCGACCTCAACGTGGCAGCCGCCGGCAACACCGACCTCGTCCGGGCCAAGATGCGGACGATGGAGATGCTCAACCTGCAGGACAACGGGATCGAGGACATCCTGATCACCCTCAGCAGCCAGTACCACCTGATCAGGCCGCTCACCACCTCCGGCGGCCGCGGTCTCTTCCTCTACCTGGCGCTCGCCCGCAGCCGCTCCAACCTCGCCATGGCCCGCCACCAGCTCCGGCGGATCGAGGCCAACCTTGAGGTCTGAGCCCACCCGCGGCCGCATCGACCCGGAGCCGGAGAGGGGGCCGCGTGCCCGTACCGCTGTACCAGGCCAAGGCGGAGTTCTTCCGGATGCTCGGCCATCCCGTCCGCATCCGGGTGCTGGAGCTGCTGCAGGCCGGCCCCACGCCCGTCCGTGAGCTGCTCGCGGACATCGACATCGAGCCGTCCAGCCTCTCCCAACAGCTCGGCCAGCTGCGCCGGGCCGGGCTGGTGACGGCCACCAGGGAGGGTTCCACCGTCGTCTACGCACTGGCCGGCGCCGATGTCGCCGACCTGCTCCGCGCGGCCCGCCGCATCCTGACGGAGCTCATCCAGGACCAGGGCGTGCTGCTCGCGGAGCTCAGAGCCTCCGACTGACGGCCCGACGGCCGCGCACACCCCTCCTCTCCCATGCACCTCGACGACCACCGTCCGCCGGGCGGGGGATCGATGACGCACGTTCACACGTCTTCCATGTGACCGATGACATGTGAAATATTACCCGCGCTCATCCGACCACCCCCGCCCGGAAGGACCGGTCCCCGTTGAAGCGCACACCCTCCACGGCCCTCGCGGCCGTGCTCGCCCTCGGCGCCCTCGTCGTCGGCATACCCGGCGCCGCGGCCGCGCCGTTACCCGCAGGTCCGCGGCTCGCCGCCGAAGCCGCCCCCGGGGCCGAGGGCCCGCAGCCCGACCCCGTCCCGCAGGAGCGCCGGCGCCAGGCCCTGCGCACCGAGGCGCTGGAACGGCTCAACCGCGGCACCGTCGCCCGCACCCCCGACCACCGCGCACCCTCGAAGGTCCGGATCGGCGACGACTACGTCCAGCTCGGCGTGGAGCGCCGCGACAAGGTCTTCGTGATCCTCGCCCAGTTCGGCGACCAGGTGGACACCACCACCCGGTGGAACGGCCAGCCCCGCTACGGCGGCACCCCCGGCCCGCGCCACAACGCCATCCCCCGGCCCGACGCGAGCGACACCCACACCTTCTGGAAGGCCGACTTCGACCGGGACTACTACCGCCGGATGTTCTTCGACGCGACGCCCGGCGCCAACTCCGTCCGCAACTACTACCGCACCCAGTCCTCCGGCCGGTACGACATCGACGGCACCGTCAGCGACTGGGTGACCGTCCCCTGGAACGAGGCCCGGTACGGCAGCAACAAGGGCCCGCAGGGCAGCGGCGCCTGGACGCAGACCCAGGAGTTCGTCCGGGACGCCGTGACGGCCTGGTACGACGGTGAGATCGCCAAGGGCCGCACCCCGGCCGACGTGAAGGCCGAACTCGCCCGGTACGACGTCCACGACCGCTACGACCACGACAAGGACGGCGACTTCGACCAGCCGGACGGCTACCTCGACAACGTGATCGTGGTGCACGCCGGCGTCGACGAGACCTGGGGCGGCGGCGCCCAGGGCACCGACGCGCTGTGGGCGCACCGCAGTTGGGCCTTCCCCGACCCGACCGGCAGCACCGGCCCGACCGGCGACCGGATCGGCGGCGTCCCGGTCGGCGACAGCGGCCTCTACGTCTACGACTACCTGCAGGCCGGCGAGAACAGCGGCGTGGGCCTCTTCTCCCACGAGTACGGCCACAACCTCGGCCTGCCCGACCTCTATCCGCTGACCGGCGGCGACAACTCCGTCAACTTCTGGTCGCTGATGTCCTCCGGCTCCTACCTGGGCACCGGACGGAAGAACACCACCGGCGAGTACCCGGGCGACCTCGACGCCTGGAGCCGCCTCCAGCTCGGCTGGCTGAACTACGACGAGGCGCAGGCCGCCACCCGCTCCAGCCACGCCCTCGGGGTGAGCGGCTACAACACCGACCAGGCCCAGGCCGTCCTGGTGCACCTGCCGCCGGGCCGCACCACCACCGACCTCGCCGACCCGTACGAGGGCGGCGCCCAGTGGTGGAGCGACACCGGGGACAACCTCGACAGCACGCTCACCCGCACCGTCGACCTCACCGGCCGGACGGGCCCCGCCGCCCTGGACGCAGCGGCCTGGTACGACCTGGAGCAGGACTACGACTTCCTCACCGTCGAGGCCTCCACCGACGGCGGGAAGACCTGGCGGCCGCTGCCCGGCACCGTCGACGGCGCACCCGTCCCCGCCACCCCGGCCGGCACCCCCGGCCTCAGCGGCGCCTCCGGCGGCTGGCGGAAGCTGCACGTCCCGCTGGACGGACTCGTCGGCGGCAGCGCGGAACTGCGCTTCCACACCACCTCGGACTCCAACACGCACGGCAAGGGCGCACTGGTCGACGCCGTCCGGATCACCGCGGACGGGGCCGAACTCCTCACGGACGGCGCCGAGCACGGCGGCGACCCCGGCTGGACGGCCACCGGCTTCTCCGTCGTGCAGGGCCGCGCGGCGGTGCGCGAGCACCCGCGGGCCTACCTGGTCGAGAACCGGCGGTACGCGGGCTACGGCGCCTACCTGCGGACCGGGCCGTACAACTTCGGGTGGACCGGGGTGGCCGGCAAGGCCGGGGTGATCGACACCTACCCCTACCAGGAGGGCGTGCTGGTCTGGCTCTGGGACACCGCCTACTCCGACAACAACACCAAGGACCACCCCGGCGCCGGGCTGATCCTGCCGGTGGACGCGCACCCGGGCGCGATCCGCTTCAAGGACGGCACCCTCGTGAACGGGCGGGCCCAGACCTACGACGCGGTCTTCTCGCTGAAGGGCACCACCGCCTTCACCCTGCACAAGGCGGGCGAGGCCGTCCGGATCGGCGCCGAACCGGCCGTCCCGGCCTTCGACGACCACCGCGGGGCCTACACCGACCCGGCGCTGCCCCAGCTCGCGGTCGCCGTCCCGGACACCAACACCCGGATCGAGGTCGTCCGGGAGAGCCAGGGCGGCCGGATCACCACCGTCCGGGTCGGCCCGGCCTCCTGACCGCCGTCCCGGACGGCCGCACTCCGGCCCTCCGGCAGCACAGCACCGGAGCACCACAGCACGACGGCGCCCCGGCCTGACAGTGCGACAGCACGACCGGCTCACCGGCCCCCGGCGGATCTCCGCCGGGGGCCGGTGGGCATTCCGGCCGGCCGGGGGCGACTTGTCACCGGAAGGTCGGGAGGCCAGGGGGGCCGGGAGGCGGGGACGGTGGCCGGAAGGCGGGTCGGTGGCCGGGGGGCCGGGGTCGGTGGCCGGGGCCTGTGCGGCCCCGGCTCAGTAGCCGAAGCCGGCCGCGCCGGTGCGCAGCAGCGCGAAGGCGGTGCCGGTGTCCTCGACGGCCCGCCGGTGGGCGTCCGCCTCCGGCACGCCGTCGGAGAGCCGCCGCCAGTTGATGCGGGTGAGGTCCTGCCGGACCGAGACGAACTGGGCGGCGAGCAGCCGGGCCGTCAGCTCGCCCTCGCCGCCGAGGGCCTCGGCGAGCAGCTCGGTGTCACGGGCGATCCAGTCCAGCAGGTGGGAGGAGAGGCTGGGCGTCCCGTAGACCAGCCGGTGGAAGGCGAGGACCTCGGGATCCGCGCAGAGGCCGGTGACCGCGTCCCGGGCGGCGAGCCGGTCGAGCTGGTGGCGCTGGAGGGCGTCCAGCGGGGTCTCCTGCGGGCCGCGGGCGGCGACCACCCGGCCGGACTCGCCGAGGTGGTCGGCGATCCGGTGCAGGACGAGCTCCTCCTTGGTCGGGAAGTAGCGGAACAGGGTGGGCTTGGAGACCTCGGCGGCGGCGGCGATCTCGAGCACCGAGACCCCGTCGAAGCCGTGCGCGAGGAACAGGCCGATCGCCGTGTCGGCGATCGCCTGCCGGGTGCGCTCCTTCTTGAGGGTCCGCAGACCGGGCGGCTCGTTCATGGCAGCGATTCTAACCCGGGAACTGACTCGGACTCTTTTGTTACCGGGTTGCATTTCTTACCGGGTTGCTGTTCCATGGACGTTGTCCGGGCCTTCCAGAAGCCGAGTCCGGGCCCCAGGGGAGGAGTTCCACCATGTCCGACGCCATGTCCGACGCCACGCCCACCGCCACGCCCACCGCCGCGCCCGGCACCGCGTCCGGGACCACGCCCGGCACCGTCCGTGAGACGACGTCCGTCCTGATCTCGGGCGCCGGGCCGACCGGCCTGACGCTCGCCTGCCTGCTGGCCCGCCAGGGCGTGGCCGTCCGGGTGGTCGAGCTGGCGCCCGAGCCGCACTCCGGCTCCCGCGGCAAGGCGCTCAACGCCCGCAGCCTGGAGGTGCTCGCCGACCTCGGCCTGGCCGACGCCCTGCTTGCCTCCGGCCGGACCAACCTGCCGTTCCGCCGCTACTTCGAGGGCGCCTTCGTCGCCGAGTCCGACCCGGCGGCGGAGACGCCGACCACCCCGGCCGCCCCCTTCCCCAGCCCGCTCTTCCTGCCGCAGGACAGGGTGGAGGCACTGCTACGGGGCCGGCTGGAGGAGCTCGGCGGATCGGTCGAGTTCGGCACCGAGCTCGCCGGGTTCGCCCAGGATGACGAGCGGGTCACCGCCCGGCTCGCCGACGGACGGGAGATCGAGGCCCAGTACCTGGTCGGCTGCGACGGCGGGCGCAGCACCGTCCGCAAGCAGTTGGCCATCCCCTTCACCGGCAACAGCGAGCCGGAGCCGGCCATGGTGGTGGGCGACCTGGAGATCAGCGGCCTGGAGCCCACGGCGTGGCACCAGTGGTTCGGCCCGCAGGGCGCGCTGCTGCTCTGCCCGTTCGGCGACGAGGACGGCCGGTGGCAGGTGCAGGCCACCCCCGAGACCGGCCCCGACGGCACGGCGCTCGCCCCCTCGCTGGAGGGGTTCCGCCGGATCGTCGCCGAGCACACCGGCGACGAGTCCATCGAGGTTCGCGGGGCCGGCTGGCTCTCCAGCTGGCGGGTCAACGTGCGGGTGGCGGAGCAGTACCGGGTCGGCCGGGTGCTGCTCGCCGGCGACGCCGCGCACGTCCACCCGACGGCGGGCGGGCTCGGGATGAACACCGGTATCCAGGACGCGTGGAACCTCGGCTGGAAGCTGGGCCACGTCCTGACCGGCCTCGCCCGACCGGCCCTGCTCGACACCTACGAGGAGGAGCGGCAGCCGATCGCCGCCTGGACCTTGCGGACCTCCACCGCCGGGATGGCAGCGGTGGCGGAGGGCGCCCGCACGCCGGGCGTCGGTCTGGAGGCCGTGCGGGTCGACGACCTCACCGGCCTCTCGCTGGGGTACCGCTGGAGCCCGCTCGCGGAGGACGGGCTCGGCACGTCCCTGCAGGCCGGCGACCGCGCACCGGACGCCCCCTGCGCCGACGCCGAGGGCCGCCCGATACGGCTCCTGGAGACGTTCGCGGGCGACCGGTTCACCCTGCTCGCCTTCGGCCACCAGCCCGTCGCCGACCTGCCCGGACACGTCCGTACGGTGCCGGTGGACGCGGACGACCCGGCCGGGCTGCGGGACACCGACGGGCACGCCCGGCGGGCCTACGGCATCGAGGGCTCGGCGCTGGTGCTGGTCCGGCCGGACAACCACGTGGCGCTCACCGCACGCCAGGGGGAGGAGCAGGCCGTCCTCGACTACCTGGGACGCCTGTGAGGCACCGCCCGCCGGGAGCCCGGCCTGCTTGTAAAGACTTCTTTCTAAAGATAGCTTTAGAAGCATGACCGAGGAGCACCCGGCACCGGACGTGCCACCCACCGTGCAGCTCAGCGACCCGCGGGCGCTGAAGGCGTACGCCCACCCCACCCGGATGGCACTGGTCGGGCTGCTCCGCCGCGAGGGCCCGCTCACCGCCACCCGCGCCGCCGAGCTGATCGGCGAGTCCGTCGCCAGCTGCTCCTTCCACCTCCGCCAGCTCGCCAAGTACGGACTGGTGGAGGAGGCGGGCGGCGGGCGCGGCCGGGAGAAGCCGTGGCGGGCCACCGCCCTGTTCACGAGCTGGGACACCGCCGCGGCGGACCCGGCCGCCGCCCAGGCGGGCGGCGCCCCCCCGCGCACCGGGGTCGGGGGCGGCGCCGGCCTCGCCCCCCCGCGGCTGGGGGG
>NZ_BAAALD010000002.1:0-133702 GCF_039528095.1 Kitasatospora arboriphila | reverse complement strand
AGGCCGCCCCCGCCCCCGCCGCCCCCCCCCCCCCCCCCGGGGCCCCGCGCCCTCCAGCGCACGGTGGTCGAGCGGTACGCCGCCCTCGCCGCCCGCTGGCTGGAGGCCCAGCCGGAGGAGGAGCCGGCCTGGCGCAGCGCCGCCGGAATCGGCGACACCCTGCTGCACCTCACCGCCGAGGAGCTCACCGAACTCGGCGCCCGGATGGACGAGCTGACCCGCCCCTACCTGGACCGCCTCGGTGCCGGGGCCGACCGTCCGGCCGGCAGCCGCCCGGTGCTGGTCGTCCGGATGGCACTCCCGGTCGACCTGCCAGCCCCCGGCGGCCAACCCCCCGCACCCGACCGCCCGCACCATTCCGACCACCCGCAGGGCCCCACCGAGGAGGAGGCACGGTGACCGCCACGACCGAGCCCCCCGGCACGCACCCCTCCGCGCCGCCCACCGGCCCCGACCAGCCCGACCCCGACCAGCCCAGCCACTCCGACCGCCGCGGCCGGCGGCTGATACCCGCCCTGCTCCGGATCACCGAGTTCCGCCGGTACTGGACGGGTCAGACCATCTCGGCCGTCGGCGACCAGATCACCACCATCGTGCTACCGCTGGTCGCCGTCAGTACGCTGCACGCCGACGCCGGCCGGATGGGCCTGCTCACCGCCGCCGGCTGGCTGCCCAGCCTGCTCTTCGCCCTGCACGCCGGCACCTGGGCGGACGGCCGCTCCGACCGCCGCCGGGTGATGATCGTCGCCGACATCGCCCGGGCGGTGCTGCTGCTCACCGTGCCGCTCGCCTTCCTGCTGGGCGTCCTGACGCTCACCCAGCTGTTCGTGGTGGCCTTCGCGATGGGCACCTTCGCCGTGCTGTTCGACGTCTGCAACGCACCGCTGTTCGTGGCGGTCGTCCCGGACGGGCGCTACGTCGAGGGCAATTCGCTGGTCAACGGCAGCCGGGCGATGTCCTCGGCGGCCGGGCCCGGTCTCGGCGGCGGCCTGGTGCAACTGCTCGCGGCGCCGCTGGCGCTGGTCGCCGACGCACTGTCCTTCCTCGCCTCCGCGGTCGCCCTCGGCAGCATCCGGCCGGCCGAGCCGCCCGCCGAGCCGAAGGCCCGCGGCCGCATCTCGGCCGGACTGAAGTTCATCACCACCACCCCGATCATGCGGGCCGCGCTGCTGGGGACGGCGACGGTGAACCTCTTCACCTTCATGATCGCCGCACTGTTCGTGCTGTACGCGACGACCGAACTCGGCCTGTCCGCGGGCCTGCTCGGCGCCGTCCTCAGCGCGGGCGCGCTCGGCGGGCTGATCGGCGCCACGGTGACCGCCCGGATCAGCCGCCGGATCGGCATCGGCCGGGCCGCGGTGCTCGGGCTGATCGCCTACCCGGCGCCGCTGCTGCTCGTCCCCGCGGCGCGCGGCGGCACCCTGCCGGTGGTCGCGCTGCTGCTGGCCGCGGTCTTCGGCTCGGGCATCGGCGTGATGCTCCTCGATATCACAGTCGGCTCGCTCTTCGCGGCAGTAATCCCGGATCGGCTCCGATCCCGGGTCTCCGGCGCCTATCAGGCGGTCAACTACGGCATCCGTCCGCTAGGTTCCCTTCTGGGAGGGGTGCTCGGAAGCACGCTCGGCCTGCGGCCGGCGCTCTGGGTCGCCGCCATCGGCGCGCTCACCTCGTTCCTCTGGCTGCTGCCTTCGCCGATCCCCGGCCTCCGCGACCTGCCCGACGCGCAGGAGGAGAAGGGACTCTGACCCCTCGTCAGGGAAAACCCCGGGAGTCGGGCATATGCCCGAGGAAAGTGCCGGAACCCTCCCCCGCGCCGTCCACGGCGCGGTAGCGTTACGCCCCGTTGGGGCTACAGCCAGTAAGGGCGTGGCCACGGACGCGTCACGGGGGCGCTGAGGAGGGGTGCACACCATTGCCGGGGATCGACGACTGCCTGATCGAGGCGATGACCATCACCGGGGCTCTCGGTGCCAGCCTGGTCGACTGGACCAGCGGCCTCGCCCTCGGCGCCGCCGGCGCCGGCCCCGGCGGTGACCACGACGCCGGGGCGGCCGACGCCACGGAGGTGGCCAGGGCCATCACCCAGACCTCGTCCTTCGCCGACCCCGCCGCGAGAACCGCCCCGGCCGAGGACGTCATCGTCACCTCGGCGGGCACGTACCACCTGATCCGCTTCGTGGAGACGGCGTTCGACAGCAGCGTCTTCCTCTACCTGCGCCTCGACCGGGCCACCGCCAACCTCGCCATGGCCCGGTTGCGGCTCGCCACCATCGCCGACGGACTGGTGCTCGCCTGATGCAGCCGACCCTGCAGCCGATGCTGCCACCGGCCCCCCTGCCGGTCGTCCACCGCCCCACGACCAGACTGCCCCGCAGGCACCGCTCGGGCTTCGCCCCGGCCACCGTCTTCGAGGCCGCCCTCACCGACCTCGCCGCCGACCGGGCCACCGGCGCCCTGCACGGCTCCGCCGGCACCGTCCACCTGGTCGACGGCGAGGTGGTGCACGCCGAGAGCCCGGCCACCCCGGACGTCGGCACCCTGCTCACCTCGGCCGGCCGGCTCTCCGCCCGCACCTGGGCGGACGCGATGGCCGCGACCCGCGGTACCGGCAACGCGGCCGAGCACCTGGTCGCCGCCGGTGCGATCGGCCGCGGCGAACTGGAGCTCTGCCACCTCACCGCCGTCCTGGACGCGGCGTTCTTCGCACTGCCGCAGAACGACGGCCCGATCGGCTTCCTGCCCGGGGTGCGGCCCGGGCTGACCCTGGTCCGGCCGCTCGACGCCGGCGAGTTGCGCCTCGCGGTCGGCCGGCGGCGGGCGCTGCTGGACCGCACCCACCCGGCCGCGGGCCTGGACGTCTCCCCCGTCCGCGCCCGCACCGAACCGGCGACCCCCGACCGCAGGGCCGCCGCCTGCAGCGGTCGGCGGCGGGCGGTGCTCGCCGCGGCCGACGGGTACCGCACACCCGCCCAGATCGCCCGGCTGCTCGGCCGGTCCGCCTACACCACCCTGCTCGACATCCGGCACCTGGCGGCCGTCGGGCTCGTCGAGACCCCGGCGGTAAGGGACGGGCCCGCGCCGGTCGCCGCAGTCGGCCCGGCCGTCGCAGCCGGCCCGGCCACCGGGCCGGTGGCCGCACCCGTCCCGTCGCCCGCACCGGTACGGCCGGGCGGAGTGCCACCGCAGGCCGGGCCGCCCCCGGCCCACCCGGAGGTACTGCTGCCGTCGCCGGCGCTGCACGACTTCCCGCCAGATCCGGAGATCGCCCTGCTGCTCCGGATCCGAGCCGCCCTGGAGGCCCGACTGTGAGCGTCCCACCCGCCCGTACGCCGTTCCGGGCCGCGTCATGAAGCGCGCCTTGCGCCAGTTCACGGCGAAGCGGACACCGGCCCTGCCAGAGCCGGAGGTGCTCAACGAACTGCGCGGGCTGCGCGCCACCGTGCCGCACCTGACCGGCGGGCTGGTCGCCACCACCGACGGGCTGGTGGTCGCGCACGACACCAACGGCCTGGAACCGGAGGGCCTGGCGGCGCTGACCGCGGCCGCCCTCGGCGTCGGTTCCCGGTTGATCGAGGCGAGCGGCCAGGGCGGTTTCCGCGAGCTGCTCACCCGGGGCGAACACGGCTACACGGCGACGTACGCGGCCGGCGGCTACGTCGTGCTGACGCTGTTCGCCGGGCCGGACGCCAATGTCGGCCGGCTGCACTTCGAGGCCCGCCGGGCCGGCGGCCGGATCGCCGCGATCGCCGATGCGGCCCTGGAGCGCCAGGACCGCCCCTGACCACGTTTGACCCAGCATCACCGACACACCGTCGATCCACCTTCTGGAAGGAACCACCATGGCCAGCACGGAGCACGCACTCAAGGACGCGATGAGCTCGATCGAGGGCGCCATCGGCGTTGCCCTCGTCGACTACAACAGCGGTATGGCCCTCGGCACCATCGGCGGCGGCCCGGAGCTCGACCTGAACGTCGCCGCGGCCGGCAACACCGACGTGGTCCGGGCCAAGGTCCGGGCGATCGAGATGCTGAACCTCAAGGAGGCGATCGAGGACATCCTGATCACCCTGTCGACGCAGTACCACCTGATCCGGCCGCTCACCAGCCGCTCCGGCAAGGGTCTGTTCCTCTACCTCGCCATCGACAAGCAGCGTTCCAACCTGGCGATGGCCCGCCACCAGCTCAAGCGCATCGAGGCCGAGCTGGAGGTCTGACAGCAGCACAACGGGCAGCGGGCCGGGGGTGATCCCCCGGCCCGCCGGTGCGTCCGGCGAAAGTGGCGGGGCAGGCCCCTGGCCGGTATTGAGGTGTCACACATAACATGGCAATGTGAAATTGCACATGCCCTGAGGCCACCCCACCCGCGCCCCCGAAGGAGAGCCAGCCCGCCGTGACCACCGACGCCGTGAAAGCCGACGCCGTGACCACCGACGCCGCGAGCACGCCCGCCGTCCCCGCCCCGCCGAACACCGGCAGCCACGACCTTCCCGTCTCCCCCGCCCTGGACGCCTTCATGGGCACCGCCTGGGCACCCAGCCCGCTGCCCGCCTCGGAGCGGGTCGCCGCCCACGGGGTGACGCCGGCCCGCCGCGCCGCCCTGGCCGCGGCCTTCCCCGGCGAGCGCCTGGTGGTGCCCGCCGGGCAGCTGAAGGTCCGCAGCAACGACTGCGACTTCCGCTTCCGGCCGCACAGCGCGTACGCCTGGCTCACCGGGCTCACCGGCGAGGAGCAGGTGGGCCACGTGCTGGTGATCGAGCCGGACGGCGAGGCGGTGCTGCACGTCCGCCCGCGTTCACCGCGCGGCGGCGGCTCCGAGTTCTACCGGGACCGCCGCTACGGCGAGTTCTGGGTCGGGCGGCGGCCGGACCTCGACGAGGCCGAGCAGCTGACCGGCATCCGCACCGTTCACCTGGACGCGCTCGCGAAGTCCGTCGGCCCCGGGGCCCGGGTGCTGGCCGGGGTGGACCCGGCGGTGGACGCGCTGACCGGCCGCCCGGCCGCGGCCCGCACGGCCGGGGACGACCGGCTCGCCGCCGTGCTGTCCGAGCTGCGCCTGGTGAAGGACGCCTGGGAGGTCGGCCAGCTCCAGCTCGCGGTGGACCACACCACGGCCGGCTTCGAGGACGTCGTCCGCGCACTGCCCGAGGCCCTGCGGCACCACCGCGGCGAGCGCTGGCTGGAGGGCACCTTCGAGCGGCGGGCCCGGCTGGAGGGCAACGGCACCGGGTACGAGACGATCGTCGCCTCGGGCGCGCACGCCTGCGTGCTGCACTGGATCCGCAACGACGGGCCGCTCGATCCGTCGCGGCTGCTGCTGCTCGACGCCGGTGTGGAGACCGACAGCCTCTACACCGCGGACATCACCCGCACCCTGCCGCTGAGCGGCCGGTTCACCAGCGCCCAGCGGGACGTCTACGAGCTGGTGCTGGCCGCGCAGGAGGCCGGCATCGCGGCCGTCCGGCCGGGCGCGAGCTTCCGCGACTTCCACCGGGCGGCGATGACGGTGATCGCCGAGGGGCTGGCGGAGTGGGGCGTGCTGAAGGTGTCCGCCGAGGAGTCGCTGCGGGCCGAGAGCGGGCTGCACCGCCGGTACACGCTGTGCAGCAGCGGCCACATGCTGGGCCTGGACGTGCACGACTGCGGCCGGGCGCGCGCCGAGACCTATCTGGACGGCCGGCTGGAGGAGGGCCACGTGCTCACCGTCGAGCCCGGCCTCTACCTGCAGCCGGACGACGAGACCCTGCCGCCGGAGCTGCGCGGCATCGGCATCCGGATCGAGGACGACCTGGTGGTCACCGCGGACGGCGCCCGGCTGATGTCGGCGGCGCTGCCGCGCACGGTCGCGGGCATCGAGGAGTGGATGGGCACCCTGGCGGGCTGACGGGCCGGCAGTTCCGGCCCCGGGCGGGGCGCCGGTCCTCGGCGCCCCGCCCGATCCGGTCCCTCGCGCCGCGGCGGCACCACCGCCGCGCCCCGCCCGACGGCGTCACAGACACCGTCCCGACTCCGGTGAGCACACGGCAACCTCGCGGCAACAGGCGGGCAACGCACGGGAATCCGACCGGCCCTAATTTCTGTCACCCGACAGAAAACGCCTGCGGAAGGCCGGTGCCCCATGACCACCAGCACGTCGCTCGCTCCCGCCGGTACCGCCGGTCCGCCGTCCGCCGGCGCGCTCCCCTACCCCCAGCAACTCCACCGCACCATCGGCCGGTTCGGCTCCTTCGCGGCCGGCTTCTCGTTCATCTCGGTGCTGACCACGGTCTTCCAGCTCTTCGCCTTCGGCTACGGCGCGGCCGGCCCGGCCTTCGTCTGGACCTGGCCGGCGGTGCTCGCCGGCCAACTGGCGGTGGCCGCCTGCTTCGCCGAACTCGCGGCCCGCTACCCGATCTCCGGGGCGATCTACCAGTGGGCGACCCGGCTGGCGAACCCGCTGTACGGCTGGTTCACCGGCTGGCTGATGGTGCTCGGCCAGGTGGTCGTGGTCACCGCCGCGGCACTCGCCCTGCAGGTGGTGCTGCCGGCGCTGTGGCCGGGCTTCCAGCTGGTCGGCGGCGACCCCTCGCCGACCACCGCGAGCGGCGCGGCCAACGCGGTGCTGCTGGGCACCGCGCTGATCGCCCTGACCACCCTGGTGAACGCGGTGGACAACCGGGTGCTGTCGCTGGTCAACGGCGTCGGGGTGACGGCCGAACTCGCCGGCATCGCACTGATCCTGGTGCTGCTGTTCACCCACACCGAGCAGCCGGTGGGCGTGGTGCTGCACACCGCGCCGACCGGCGGCGGCGCCTGGACGCTGCTGGTCGGGGCGTTCACCGCGGCGTACGTGATGATCGGCTTCGACAGCGCCGGCGAGCTCTCCGAGGAGACGGTCGCCCCGCGCCGCACCGCGCCGCGGACCATCCTCACCGCGCTCGCCGCCGCCGGGGTCAGCGGCGGCCTGCTGCTGCTCGGCGGCGTGCTGGCCGCCCCCAGCCTGACCGACGGCCGGCTCGCCGCCGAGGGGCTCTCGTACGTGCTGACCAGCAGTATCGGCGACGGGCTGGGCCGGGTGCTGCTGGCCGACGTGGCGGTCGCGGTCTGCGTCGGCACCCTCGCGATGCAGACCGCCGGCACCCGGATGGTCTTCTCGATGGCCCGGGACGGCGCCCTGCCCGGCGCCCGCCGGCTGGCCGAGGTCGCACCCGCCAGCGGCATGCCCCGGTGGGCGGCGCTCGCCGTGGGCGTCCCGGCGGTGGCCTTCCTGCTGCTGAACCTGGTCTCGCCGGCCGCCTTCCTGGCGCTCTCGGCGACCTGCATCGTGCTGGTCTACGCCGCGTACGCGCTGGTGGTCGGCGCGATGCTGGTCCGCCGGGTGCGCCGGCTGCCGCTCGGCGAGGGCGGGCCGGACACGGACGAGACCGGCCGGCCGCTCTTCACGCTCGGCCGCTGGGGGCTGCCGGTGAACGTGCTCGCCCTGCTGTACGGGGTGGCGATGACGGTCAACCTGGCCTGGCCGCGCGCCTCGGTGTACGACCCGGACGGCGGCCACTGGTACCTGCGGTGGTTCGCGGTGCTGGTGCTCGCCGGCGCGGTCGCGGCGGGTGCCGCCTACCGGCTGCGCCGCCGCTGACGGCGGCGCCGCGGACCCGCGCTCACAGGAGCCGCTCGCCCTCCCGGCGGGCGGCTTCCGCGCGCTCCGGGCCGCAGCCGGCGAAGCGCAGCGCGGCGTCCGCGACGGCCCGGGCCACCGGCTCCGCCGAACGGCCGCCGCGCTCCCGGGCCACCGCCACCCCGCCCTCCACCAGGCCGAACAGCAGGTCGGCGCGGAGGGCCGCGTCCGCGCCGGGGTCGAGCAGGGCGAGCAGCCGCCCGTACGCCGCCTTCAGCGCCTCGCGGGCGCCGCGGAAGTCGGCGAACCGCTCGCCGCGGACCTCGGGCAGCTGGTAGAGCGCGCCGAGGTTGTAGAGACCGCCGAAGAGCAGTTCGCAGTCGCGGGCGGCCAGCGCCCACAGCCGGGGCGCGGGGTCGGCGTCCGGGTCGGCGAGCAGCGCGGTGGCGAAGGCCAGCGAGGGTTCGACGGTGCTCTCCAGCAGGGTGGCGAGGATGTCCTCCTTGCCCGCGAAGTAGTGGTACATCGAGGCCTGGCGCATCCCGGCGCGTTCGGCGACGGCGCGGGTGGTGGTGGCGGCGTAGCCGTTGCGGGTGAAGAGTTCGGCGGCCGCGGCGAGCACCTGTTCGCGCGGGGCGAGGCCGCTCGCCGAGGGGCCCTGGGCGCGCGGCCGGCCGACGCGGCCCGTGCCGGAGGTGGTGGCGGTGCGGGCGGCGCGGGCATGCGGGGCGGTCGGGCGGCTGGTGGCGGACACCCGGCGATCCTCGCACACCGGTGCCCCTCACCACGGTCGGCGGCCCCGGTGAGGGGACGGTAACTCCCGTGTTACGCACGGGCAATGGCGGTGAAGCCGGGCCTCCCTAATTTCTGTCGCATGACAGAAATCCACGAGGCCGAGGCCGGCACCGCCACCACCACGGCCGCCCGCGCCCACGCCAGGTCCCAGGCGGGCACGGTCGTCGACTGCATGCCGCTGCTGCCGCCCCCGCCGGGCACCCTGTGGTCCGAGACCGTCGCCGCCGGCGGCTACACCCACCTCGTCCTCCCGGCCGGCACGGTGGTCACCCTCACCGACCGGGACGGCGACGCCTGCGCGCACCTCCTGCTGTACGTCACCGGGCGGCCGTGGGAGCGGCTGAACGCGGCCGACACCGTCAAGGTGCAGTGGAACGCCTACCTCACCGAGGGCAGCCAGCTGCTCTCCGACCAGGGCCGGGTGCTCGCCACCCTGGTCGAGGACACCTCCGGCCGGCACGACGCGCTGGCCGGCACCTCCACCGCCGCCCGCAACACCGCCCGCTACGGCGACGGCGCCGCGCACGGCCCCTCCCCCGCGGGCCGCGAGCTGCTCACCCTGGCCGCCGCCAAGCACGGCCTGACCCGGCGCGACCTGCCCGCCCCGGTCTCCTTCTTCCGGGGCGTGACCGTCGCCGCGGACGGCACCCTGCACCCGACCGGCTCGGCCGGCCCCGGCACCCGGGTCGTCCTGCGCCTGGAGCAGCACGCCACCCTGCTGCTCGCCAACACCGCCCACCCGCTGGACCCGCGTCCGGCCTGGCACTGCTCGCCGCTGCAGGTCACCGCCGTGCCCGGCGAGGTGACCGGCCCCGGCGACCCGCACTGGGACGCCACGCCCGAACGCCACCGCGCCCACCTCAACACCGCCGCCCTGGGGGCCCGATGACCGTCCTGCTCGACGCCGAGGTGCCCGCCCGCGGCGCCTGGTCCGCCGTCGTCCGCCGCGGACAGCTGCTCACCGTCACCGACCTGCACGGCAACCAGGCCGTGGACTGCCTGGTCTACGACGCCCACGACCCGTCCGTCCGCTACAGCGCCGCCGACACCCTGCAGGCCCAGGGCTCGGTCTTCGTCGACAAGGGCACCGTGCTGCTCTCCACCGAGCACACCCCGCTGATGACGGTGGTCGAGGACGACTGCGGCCGGCACGACACCATCGCCGGGGCCTGCTCCAAGGAGTCCAACACCCTGCGCTACGGCCACCACACCTGGTCGCAGCACGCCTGTGTGGAGAACTTCCTCGCCGAGGGCGCCCGGCACGGCCTCGGCAAGCGCGACCTGGTCTCCAACATCAACTGGTACATGAACGTGCCGGTCGAGGCGGACGGCACCCTCGGCATCGTCGACGGCCTCTCCGCCGCCGGCCTGCGGGTCGTGCTGCGGGCCGAGACGGACGTCCTGGTGCTGGTCTCCAACTGCCCGCAGATCAACAACCCGTGCAACGGCTTCGACCCGACGCCCGTCCGCATGACGATCACCGAGGACTGAGCGGGAACCATGGCCTACGACACCCTGCTGATCGCCAACCGCGGCGAGATCGCCGCCCGGATCGTCCGTACCGCGCGCCGGATCGGCATCGCCACCGTCGCCGTGTACTCCGACCCGGACCGCTCCGCGCCGCACGTCCGGCTCGCCGACCACGCGGTGCGGCTCGGCCCGGCCGCCGCCAAGGACAGCTACCTGCGCACCGACCTGGTGCTGCAGGCCGCCCACGACAGCGGAGCCGGTGCGGTGCACCCCGGCTACGGGTTCCTCTCCGAGGACGCCGCCTTCGCCCGGCGGGTGGAGGCCGCGGGGCTCGCCTTCGTCGGCCCGACCCCCGGCCAGCTGGAGGTCTTCGGCGCCAAGCACACCGCCCGCGCGGCCGCCGAGGCCGCCGGGGTGCCGCTGCTGCCCGGCACCGGACTGCTGCCGGACCTGCCCGCCGCACTCGCCGCCGCCGAGGGCGTCGGCTACCCGGTGATGCTCAAGGCCACCGGCGGTGGCGGCGGCATCGGCATGCAGGCCTGCCGGGACGCCGCCCAGCTCGCCGACGCCTGGGAGCGGGTGCAGCGGGTCGCCGCCGCCAGCTTCGCCACCGCCGGCGTCTTCCTGGAGCGCCTGGTCGAGCACGCCCGCCACGTCGAGGTGCAGGTCTTCGGCGACGGCGCCGGCCGGGTGGTCACCCTCGGCGACCGGGACTGCTCGCTGCAGCGCCGCAACCAGAAGGTGCTGGAGGAGGCGCCCGCGCCGGGCCTGCCCGACCGCGTCCGCCGGCAGCTCGCCGACTCCGCCCGCCAGTTGTGCGCCTCCGTCGGCTACCGCTCGGCCGGCACCGTCGAGTACGTCTACGACGCCGCCCGCGAGGAGGCGTACTTCCTGGAGGTCAACACCCGCCTCCAGGTGGAGCACCCGGTCACCGAGGCGGTGTACGGGGTCGACCTGGTCGAGTGGATGCTCCGGCTCGCCCAGGGCGACCGCTCGGTGGTCCGCGAGGTCGGCACCCCGGACGGCCACGCCGTCGAGGCCCGGGTCTACGCCGAGGACCCGAGCCGCGACCACCGGCCCAGTGCCGGCCTGCTCACCGAGGTCGCCTTCCCGCCCGGCGTCCGCGTCGACACCTGGGTGGAGACCGGGACCGAGGTCACCACCGCCTACGACCCGATGCTCGCCAAGGTGATCGTGCACGGCACCGACCGGGCGGACGCGCTGGCCCGGCTCACCGACGCGCTGGACGGCACCCGGATCCACGGCATCGAGACCAACCTCGGTCTGCTGCGCGCCGTCCCCGCCGTGCCGGCCGTCGCCTCGGCCGTCCACCACACCGGCACCCTGGCGCACGTCGCCGACCCGACCCCGCGGATCGAGGTCGTCCGGGCGGGCACCCAGACCACCGTCCAGGACTGGCCTGGCCGGACGGGCTACTGGCACGTCGGGGTGCCGCCGTGCGGTCCGATGGACGACCTCTCCTTCCGGCTCGGCAACCGGGCCCTCGGCAACCCCGAGGGCGCCCCCGGCCTGGAGTGCACCCTGCTCGGCCCGGCGCTGCGCTTCACCGCACCCACCTGGGTCTGCGTCACCGGCGCACCGACCGCCGTCACCGTGGACGGCCTGCCGGTGCCGCAGTGGGAGCCGGTGCTCGTCCCGGCCGGCGGCCTGCTCGACGTCCCCGCCCCGCCGGGCCCGGGTCTGCGCAGCTACCTGCTGGTCGCCGGCGGCCTGGAGGCCCCGGACTTCCTCGGCAGCGCCGCCACCTTCACCCTCGGCGGCTTCGGCGGCCACGGCGGCCGGGCGCTGCGCACCGGTGACGTGCTGCACGGCGGCACCGCCACCCTCGGCGGGGGCGCGGGCCCGGTCGCCGACCGCCCGGAGTTCACCTCCGCCTGGGAGCTGCCCGCGGTCGAAGGCCCGCACGCCGCACCGGAGTTCTTCACCGAGCAGGACATCGCCGACTTCTACGCCGCCGACTGGTCGGTGCACTTCAACAGCGCCCGCACCGGCGTCCGCCTGGTCGGCCCCAAGCCCGCCTGGGCCCGCCCGGACGGCGGCGAGGCCGGCCTGCACCCCTCGAACATCCACGACACCCCGTACGCGGTCGGCGCCGTCGACTACACCGGTGACATGCCGGTGCTGCTCGGCCCGGACGGCCCCTCCCTCGGCGGCTTCGTCTGCCCGGCGACCGTCGTCTCCGGCCAGCGCTGGAAGCTCGGCCAGCTCCGCCCCGGCGACACCGTCCGCTTCGTGCCCGTCACCGCCGAGGGCGCCGCCGCGCTGCGCCGCACGCCGGCCGCCGCACCGCGCGCCTCCCGCCCGGCGATCGTGGACGGCGGTGTGCTGCACCGCACCCCCGCCGCCCCCGACCGGCCGAGCGTCACCTACCGGCGCAGCGGCGACGACAACCTGCTGGTCGAGTACGGGCCCATGCAACTGGACCTGGCGCTGCGGATGCGCGTCCACGCGCTGGCCGAGCGGCTCGCGGCGCGGCGGCCGGAGGGCGTCGTCGACCTGACCCCGGGCATCCGCTCGCTGCAGGTGCACGTCGACCCGGACGTCCTGCCGCTGCCCGAACTGCTGGCGCTGGTCCGGGAGATCGAGCGGGCGCTGCCCGCCACCGACCGGCTGGTGGTGCCGAGCCGCACCGTCCACCTGCCGCTGTCCTGGGACGACCCGGCGACCCGGGAGGCGATCGAGCGGTACATGGCGGGCGTCCGCGACGACGCGCCCTGGTGCCCGTGGAACATCGAGTTCATCCGGCGGATCAACGGCCTGGCGTCCGTGGACGAGGTGTACCGCACGGTCTTCGACGCCGAGTACCTGGTGCTCGGCCTCGGCGACGTCTACCTGGGCGCCCCGGTGGCCACCCCGCTCGACCCGCGGCACCGGCTGGTCACCACCAAGTACAACCCGGCCCGCACCTGGACGGCCGAGAACTCGGTCGGCATCGGCGGCGCCTACCTCTGCGTGTACGGCATGGAGGGGCCGGGCGGCTACCAGTTCGTCGGGCGGACGGTGCAGATGTGGTCGGGCTGGCAGCAGCGCGGCCCGTTCGAGCCGGGCGCGCCGTGGCTGCTGCGGTTCTTCGACCGGATCCGCTGGTACCCGGTCTCCGCGGAGGAACTGCTGGAGATGCGGGCCGACATGGCGGCCGGCCGGTTCGCGCCGAAGATCGAGGAGGGCGAGTTCGCGCTGGCGGACCACCTGCGCTTCCTCGACGAGAACGCCGGGCCGATCGCGGAGTTCCGGGCCGTCCAGGCGGCGGCCTTCGCGGCCGAGCGGCAGGCTTGGGAGGAGGCGGGCGAGTTCGACCGGGCCGAGCGGGCGGCCGGCACCGCACCCGTGGCGGCGCGCACCGTCACCGCACCGCCGGGCGGCAGCGTGGTGGAGGCCGAGTTCACCGCCTGCGTGTGGAAGGTCGACGTGGCACCGGGCGAACGGGTGCGCAAGGGGCAGCAGTTGATGGCACTGGAGGCGATGAAGATGGAGTCGGCGGTCACCGCGGACCGGGACGGCGTGGTCGCGGAGCTGCTGGTCGGCTCCGGCGACCAGGTCGAGGCCGGCAGCCCGCTCGTGGTGCTGGGGGCGGTCGCGTGAGCGCCGTCGTCACGGCCGTGGAGCGGGTCCGCCGGGCGTACGCGCGGATCGCCGCCGCCGACCGGCCGGAGGTCTGGATCGACCTCCGTCCGCAGGCCGAGGCCGAGGCGGAGCCCGCCCTGGTCGACGCCCGGGTCGCCGCCGGCGAGCACCTGCCGCTGGCCGGCACGGTCTGCGCGGTCAAGGGCAACATCGACGTCGCCGGGCTGCCCACCACCGCCGGCTGTCCCGGCTACGCCTACCTCCCCGAGCGGGACGCCCCGGCGGTGGCCCGGCTGCGCGCGGCCGGCACGGTCGTCCTCGGCACCACCAACCTCGACCAGTTCGCCACCGGCCTGGTGGGCACGCGCAGCCCGTACGGCGCGGTGCGGAACGCCCTCGCCCCGGAGCGGATCGCCGGCGGGTCGAGCTCCGGCTCGGCCGTCGCCGTCGCCCTCGGCATCGCGGACCTGGCGCTCGGCACCGACACCGCGGGCTCGGGGCGGGTGCCGGCCGCCCTCAACGGCATCGTCGGCCTCAAGCCCGCCCCGGGCCGGGTGCCCACCGAGGGCGTGGTGCCGGCCTGCGCGAGCGTGGACTGCGTCTCGGTGTTCGCCCGGACGGTCGACGAGGCGGAGGCCGCGCTGCGGCTGCTCGCCGACCCCGCACCGGCCGCGCCGCCCGCCCGTCGCCCCGGCCCCTGGCGGATCGCCGTCCCGGCCGCCGCCCGGCTGGGCACCCTCGCCGACGGCTGGGCGGAGGCCTTCACCGCGGCGGCCGACCGGTTCGCCGCGGCCGGGGCCGACCTGCGCGACCTCGACCTCACCCCCTTCGACCGGGTGGCGGCGATGCTGTACGAGGGCGCATTCGTGGCCGAACGGTACACGGCGGTGGGCGAGTTCGTGGACGCCCTGGCGGAGAAGGGCGGCGACGGCCTCGACCCGGTGGTGGCCGGCATCATCGGCGCCGCCCGTGACCTCCCCGCCCACCGGCTCTACGCCGACCTCGCCGAACTGGACCGGCTGCGGGCCCTCGCGCTGGCCCAACTCGGCGACGCGGACGCCCTGCTGCTGCCCACCACCACCTGGCACCCGACCTTCGCGGAGGTCGCCGCCGACCCGGTCGGCGGCAACGCCCGGCTCGGCCGGTTCACCAACTCGGCCAACCTGCTGGGCCTCTGCGCGGTCGCGGTACCGGCGGGCACCGTCCGGGGACTGCCCTTCGGCGTGATGCTGGTCGGCCGGGCCGACACCGAGGCGCGGCTCTGCACCCTGGCCCGGCTGCTCACCGAACCCCCCGTCCGGCTGGCGGTGTTCGGCGCCCACCTCACCGGCCAGCCCCTCAACGGCCAGCTCACCGCCCTGGGCGGCCGGTTCTGCGGCGAGGTGGCGACGGCCCCGGTCTACCGCCTGTACGCCCTGGACACCGTCCCGCCCAAGCCCGGCCTCGTCCGGGTCGAGGCGGACGGCGCCGCCGTCGCCGGCGAACTCTGGGAGCTCCCGGCCGCCGGCCTCGGCACCCTGCTGGCCGCTCTCCCCCACCCCATGGCCCTCGGCCCCGTCCTCCTCTCCGACGGCACCCGCACCCCCGGCTTCCTCTGCGAACCCGCCGCCCTCACCGGAGCCGAGGACATCACCCGCACCGGAAGCTGGCGCTCCTACCTAGGCGCTCCAGCAGGGGCGCGGGGAACTGCGCACCCCTGATCCGGCCGTGCGCACGGACCGGCCCACCCCACCCGACCTCCCAAGAGCCCCGCACCTGACTTGCCCCGAATCGGCCCGGGATGTGAAGGTGTCGTGCACTTGCAAGGAGGTAGCCATGATCGCTGGCCCTGGCTTCTGGGATCAGGAGATCGAGCGGGCGGGCTGGTCGCGCGCACTGTCGGCCGGCCCCGCCGATTTCCCGGAGATCACGGGGCGCAGCCGGGTCTGGGGCCGGAACTGCTACGTCCGCGGGCGGGACCGGCTGGTCATCGAGTGGTCGGACCAGGTGACGATAGCCGCGGCCCTCCTGAACGGCCGGCCGTGCCCGCTGGGCTCACCGGAGGACCTGTCCAAGGCCATAGCGCAGGACCACCGCCCCGGCTGGTGACCCTCCCGGCGCAGGCCGGGCGTCTCAGCGGGCGCGGAGCCGCAGCGGCTCCTCCTCCTCGGCGGGGGCTTCGAGTCCGGCCGCCCAGAGCGAGCGGACGTGGCCGAGGTGGCGGGACATGCACTCCTCGGCGGCCTCGGCGTCGCCGGCGATCATCAGGTCGAGCAGTTCGAGGTGCTCCTCGGCACTGGAGACGAGTTCGCCGCGCTGGTCGAGCCGGGTGAGGCCGTACAGCCGGGACCGCTTGCGGAGGTCGCCGACGGTCTCGACGAGCCGGGCGTTGCCGGCGAGGCCGAGCAGGCCGAGGTGGAAGCGGCGGTCGGCCTCCAGGTAGGCGATGAGGTCGTGCTCGCGGGCGGCGGCGACGATGGCCTCGGCCTCGGGGCGGAGGGCTTCGAGCTGGTCGCGGGTGGCGGTGCGGGTGACCCGTCCGACGGTGGGGACCTCGATCAGGGCGCGGATCTCGGTGAACTCGTCGAGGTCGCGTTCGCTGAGTTCGGTGACCCGGAATCCCTTGTTGCGGACGGCTTCGACCAGGCCCTCGCGGGCGAGGTCGAGCATGGCCTCGCGCACGGGGGTGGCGGAGACGCCGAAGTCGGCGGCGAGGGCGGGCGCCGAGTAGACGACGCCGGGGCGCAGCTCGCCGGAGATCAGGGCCGCGCGCAGGGCGTGGGCGACCTGGTCGCGCAGTCTCTCCTGGACGGAGATGAGGGCGCGGGGCTTGAGGTCCGCCATGGTGTGCCTCCGGAGGTGTACTGGACCCCATCGTACAATGTCACGTTGCGCTGAGCCCGGTGGTGCTCTTGTACTGGGCGGCGGCGACCGCGAGGTCCTCCCAGGCCATGCCGACGCTCTTGAACAGCCGTGGCCGATCATGGGGGACAACTGCCGCGCCCGTCACCAGTTCTGAAAGATTAGCAAGCGGTGCCGGGCCGTCCTCGGCGAAGGCCGCCACCAGGTCCCCGGCCTCCCGCAGGGCCGCCGACCGGGCCTCGGCGTACAGCGCCGACCTGCGGACGAGCGCGGTGTCGACCTCCCGGGCGTCCGGTTCGTGCGAGCCGACCGCGGCGACGGCGGCGTGCGGCGCCACCAGCCGCCCGTCGAAGAGCGGGGTGCGGGCGGTGGTGCAGCAGACGACCAGGTCGGCCCCGGCCACGGCCTCCGGTCCGCCGACCGCCGCGGCGGTGCCGCGGGCCCGGGCGTGCGCGGCGAGCTCCTCGGCGGGGCCGGGGCGGCGGCCGACGACGGTGACCCGCTCCAGCGGCCGGACGGCGAGGAGCGCGTCGAGGTGCCCGTACGCCTGCGGTCCGGTGCCGAACAGCACCAGGTGCCGGGCGCCGGGGGCGGCGAGCCGGTCGAGGGCGAGGGCGGTGACCGCGGGGGTGCGCAGCGCGGTGAGGGCGGCGCCGTCCAGCAGGGCGAGCGGTTGCAGGGTGGGCCCGTCGAGCAGCAGGTAGCCGCCGGTGATCCGGGGCAGGCCGCGGTCGGGGTTGGCGGGTGCCACCCCGGCGATCTTCACGCCGGCGTAGCGGCCGGCCGCGGCGGGCATGAGCAGCAGTTCGCCGGCCGGCACCGGGACGGCGGTGCGCGGCGGCGCGGTCTCGGGGTCGAGGCCGGCCGCGAGCGCGTCGGCGAGGGCGCGGACGGCCGCGGCCGGATCGAGGGTGAGCGGCAGGTGGGGGATCACAGCAGGAAGCCCGCTCCGAGGTCGTCGTCGGGGTCGAGCAGGAAGCGGTGCTCGCCGGTGCGGTGGGCGGTGCCGGTGACCTCGGTGAGCAGGCCGCCGTCCCGCTCGCCGAGCACCCGTCCGGTGAAGGCGGTGCCGATCAGCGACTCGTGGCGCAGCGCCTTGCCGGGCGGCAGCAGGCCGTCGGCGGCGAGCAGGGCGAGCCGGGCGGAGGTGGCGGAGCCGCACGGCGAGCGGTCGATCTGGCCGTCGGCGAAGACGGTGACGTTGCGCTGGGCGGGGCCGTCGCCGGTGTCGGGCAGCGTCTCGTACAGGACGGTGCCGTAGACGCCGGAGAGCCGGTCGTCGGCGGGGTGCCGGGTGGCGGGGTGGCCGTCGAGGGCGGCGCGGACGGCCTGTCCGGCGGCGGTGAGGCCGGGCAGCCGGGCGGGGGTGACGCTCAGCCCGAGGTCGGCGGCGCGGACGAAGGCGTAGCAGGCGCCGGCGTGGGCGACGTCCACCGTGCACGGCCCGTACCGGGTGCTGACGTCCAGACCGCGGGCGGTGACGAAGGCGGGCACGTTGCGGAAGGCGATGCCGGTGGTGCGCCCGCCGCTGCGGTGCACGGTGGCGGCGACCCGGCCGGAGGGGACGTCGATCCGCACCTCGGCGGTGCCGTCGGCGGGCGCGGGGACCCGGCCGGTGTCGACGGCCCACGCGGCGAGGGCGATGGTGCCGTGGCCGCAGGCGGTGGAGTACCCGTCCTTGTGCCAGAAGAGCACGCCGAGGTGGGCGCCGTCGTCGTCGGGCGGCACCACGAAGCCGCCGTACATCCCGGCGTGGCCGCGGGGTTCGCGGGTGAGCAGCCGCCGTACGTCGTCCAGCGGGCCGGGGCGGGGTGCGGTGGCGGTGCCGCCGGCGCCGATGGCGACGGCGCGGCGTTCGGCGACGGTCTCGCCGGGGACGGGCGGCAGTCCGGCGGTGACGATCCGGAACGGCTCGCCCGCGGTGTGGTAGTCGACGGCCTCGACCACGGCGGGCCCGGGTGCGGTGCTCATGCGCCGGGGAGGAGCGTGACGGTGCGGCTCGCGGTGTAGAACTCGAGGGCGGCGCTGCCCTGTTCGCGTCCGCCGTAGCCGGCCGAGCCGGTGCCGCCGAAGGGCAGGTGGAAGTCGACGCCGGTGGTGGGGGCGTTGACCCGGATCATCCCGGCGGCGAGCCGGTCGGCGGCGGCGAGCGCGGTGTCGAGGTCGTGGGTGTGCACGGAGGCGGCGAGGGTGTGCCGTCCGGCGTTGGCGAGGGCGATCGCCTCGTCGAGGTCGGCGGCGGGCAACAGGACGGCGATCGGGCCGAAGTACTCCTCGGTGCGCAGCGGGTGGTCGGCGGGCACGTCGGCGAGCAGCGCGGGTTCGAAGCCCCAGCCGGGGCCGGGGGTGCGGCCGCCGCCGGTGAGGACGGTCGCCCCCGCGTCGCGGGCGGAGCCGACGGCGCCGGTGAGGCGGTCGAGGGCGGCCTCGCCGATGACGGGGCCGCGGTCGGCGGCGGCGAGCCGCTTGGCGAGGGCCTCGCGGAGCGGTTCGTACGCGGCGCCGACGGCGATCACCTGGCCGGTGGCGGTGCACTTCTGGCCGGCGTACCCGGCGACGGCGGCGGCCAGGTGGTCGGCGGCCTGCTCGACGTCGGCGTCGGGCAGCACGATCGCGGCGTTGAGGCCGCCGAGTTCGGCCTGCGCGGGGATGCCGCGGGCGGCGGTGGCGGCGACGACCCGCTGTCCGACGGCGGTGGAGCCGGTGAAGGAGACCACGTCGGCGGCGTCGATCAGGGCGGCGCCCTCCTCGGCGCCGCCGGGCACCACGGTGAGCACGCCCTCGGGCAGGGCGAGGAGTTCGGCGAGGCGCAGCGCGCAGGCGGTGGCCTCGGGGGCGGGCTTGAGGACGGCGGTGTTGCCGGTGGCGAGCGCCGGGGCGGCCTTCCAGACCGGGATCGCCAGCGGGAAGTTCCACGGGGTGACAAGTCCGGCGACGCCGTGCGGGCGGCGGCGGGTGAGCAGCAGGCCGGGCCCGGCGGCCGTGTCGTGGACGGCGCCGACCGGCGCGTAGGGCGCCTGGGCGTAGTAGCGGAGGATGGCGACCGCGCGGGCGGCCTCGGCGAGGGCCTCGGCGAGCGGCTTGCCGACCTCGCGGACGGCGAGCGCGGCGAGTTCCTCGGCGGCGGCCTCGACGGCGTCGGCGGCGCGGCCGGGTGCGGCGGCACGGGCGGCGGCCCCGGCGGCGTACCAGCCGGGCTGGGCGGCGCGGGCCCGCTCGACGGCGGCCCGGGTGCCGGCCGCGCCTGCGGCGTCGACGCTGAGCACCAGGTCGGTCGGGTCGGCGGGGTTGTACGAGGTGACGGTCACGTCGGGTCCTTCGGGTGGGTGCGCGGGAGGACGGGTGCTCACCGGTCTCGGTCGCCGGGTCTCGCTCGCCGCTCTCAGAGCAGGAAGCCGGCCGGGAAGGGGTCGTCGGGGTCGAGGAAGTACTGGGCGGTGCCGGTGAGCCAGGCGCGGCCCGTGACGGTCGGCACGATCGCGGGGCGGCCGGCGACGGTGGTGCGTTCCACGATGCGTCCGGTGAACGTGGTGCCGATGAAGGACTCGTTGACGAAGTCCTGGCCGATCGGCAGTTCGCCGCGGGCGTTGAGCTGGGCCATCCGGGCCGAGGTGCCGGTGCCGCACGGGGAGCGGTCGAACCAGCCGGGGTGGATCGCCATGGCGTGCCGGGAGTGCCGCCCGGTGGAGCCGGGGGCGAGCAGCTGCACGTGGTGGCAGCCGTTGATGGACTCGTCCTCGGGATGGACGGGCCGGTCGCTCTCGTTGATCGCGGCCATCACGGCCAGCCCGGCGTCGAGGATCTCCTGCTTGCGGGCCCGGTCGAAGGGCAGGCCGAGCCGTTCCAGCGGCAGGATCGCGTAGTAGTTGCCGCCGTAGGCGAGGTCGTAGGAGACGGTGCCGAAGCCGGGGACCTCGGCCTTGAGGTCGAGCCCGGCCGAGAAGGACGGCACGTTGCGGATCGTGACGGCCTTCGCCGCGCCGTTCTCGACCCGCACCTCGGCGACGACCAGCCCGGCGGGGGTGTCCAGCCGAACGGTGGTGACCGGCTCCTGCACCTCGACCATGCCGGTCTCGACGAGGACGGTGGCGACGCCGATGGTGCCGTGTCCGCACATCGGCAGCAGGCCGGACACCTCGATGTAGAGCACGCCGAAGTCGGCGTCCGGCCGGGTCGGCGGCTGCAGGATCGCGCCGCTCATCGCGGCGTGCCCGCGGGGCTCGTACATCAGCAGGGTGCGGAAGTGGTCCAGGTGCTGCTGGAAGTGCACCCGCCGTTCGGCCATGGTGGCACCGGGCAGGGTGCCGAACCCGCCGGTGATCACGCGGGTGGGCATGCCCTCGGTGTGCGAGTCGACGGCGTGGAACACGTGGCGGCTACGCATGGCCGCTCCCCCTCGTCGGGTCTGTCGGTCGGTGGGATCAAGTGCGCTCGGGAGGCCGGTTCAGGGGCGCCCGGGAGGCCGGTTCAAGGGCGCGTGGGGCGCCGGGAGGTGCCCCACGCGCCCCTGAGCGGTCAATCCTGCGTCCTAGGACAGACCTTCTGCGAGGGCCTTCTCGGTGGCGGCGCGGACGGCCGCCTCGATCTCCGGGGCGAGCGGTCCGCGGGGCGGCCGGCAGGGCCCGCCGGGCAGCCCGGCGATGTCCATGGACAGCTTGATGGCCTGCACGAACTCGGTCTTGGAGTCCCAGCGCAGCAGCGGGTGCAGGGTGCGGTAGAGCGGCAGCGCGGTGGCGAGGTCGCCGGCGACGGCGGCCTCGTACAGGGCGACGGAGGCCGTCGGCAGGGCGTTGGGGTAGCCGGCGATCCAGCCGACCGCGCCAGCCAGGGCGAGCTCCAGCAGCACGTCGTCGGCGCCGATCAGCAGGTCGAGCCCGGGGGCGAGCTCGGCGATCTGGTAGGCGCGGCGGACGTCGCCGCTGAACTCCTTCACGGCGACGATCGAGCCGTCCGCGTGCAGCCGGGCGAGCAGCTCGGGCACCAGGTCGACCTTGGTGTCGATCGGGTTGTTGTAGGCCACGACCGGCAGACCGGCCTTGGCGACCTCGGCGTAGTGGGCGCGGACGGCTGCCTCGTCGGCGCGGTAGGCGTTGGGCGGCAGCAGCAGCACCGATCCGGCGCCCGCCTCGGCGGCCTGTTCGGCCCAGCGGCGGGACTCGGCGGAGCCGTACGCGGCGACGCCGGGCATCACCCGGGCGCCGTCGCCGGCGGCCTCGACGGCGGTGCGCACCACACGGGCCCGCTCCTCCGGGGTGAGGGTCTGGTACTCGCCGAGCGAGCCGTTCGGGACGACGCCGTGGCACCCGGCGTCGATCAGCCGGCGGACGTGCTCGCCGTAGGCGTCGTGGTCGACCGAGAGGTCCGCGCGCAGCGGCAGCGCGGTGGCGACCATGATGCCGCGCCAGGGCCGGGAGGGGTCGTACGGGACTCGGGTCATGGGGGTTCGCTCCTGAGTGGTGAGGTGTGACATTTTATAGACCTTCGTGAGCCGCCACAAGGGCGACCCGCCGACCGGTGTGCGGGTCCCGGCCGGCCCTCGCCTCGGACGGCCGGTTCAGGGACCGTCCGGCGGCCGCGGGACGGCGTCGGCGAGATGCGCGAGCGGAACGGGGCAGGCCAGCGGGCGGCTGTCAGGCCGCGGCTCGCCGCCGCCGCCGGCGAGGCAGGCGACCGCGGGACCGCACATCCGGCCCTGGCACCAGCCCATGCCCGCCCGGGTGAGCAGCTTGACCGTCCGGGCGTCGCCGGCGCCGAGCTCCTCGACGGCCTCCCGGATCGCGGCGGCCGGGACCTCCTCGCAGCGGCAGACGTCGGTCTCCGGGGTGAGCCAGTCCGTCCATCCCGGGCCGGGGCGGTGGGCGGCGGCCAGCAGCTCGGCGAAGGCCCGTCGGCGGCGGCGCGCCGCGCGCAGTGCGGCGGGCACCGGCCGGCCGGCGATCTCCCGGGTGGCGATCTCGCCCTCGACCAGGGCGAGGTCGGCACCGCCGACGCCGCAGGTCTCCCCCGCCGCCCAGAGCCCGGGCAGGCCGGTGCGCAGCCGCTCGTCGACGGCGAGCGCGACGGCGCCGTCCGGGCCGGTGCGGGTGGGGGCGCCGAGTTCGGTGGCGAGCTCGATCTGCGGCAGCAGTCCGTGGCCGACGGCGAGGGCGTCGCAGGCGATCCGCCGCTCGGTGCCGGGGACGGGCCGCCAGGCGGAGTCCAGCCGGGCGACGGTGACGCCGGTGACCCGGTCCTCGCCGTGCGCCGCGACGACGGCGGTGCGCGGCCGCAGCCGGACCCGGTGGCGCAGCAGCAGGGCGGCGTGCCGGGCGCCCTCGGCGAGCTTGCCGGGGTTGGCGGCCAGGGCGCCGAGCGCGGCGGGCGTGCGGGCGTAGCCGAGGTAGTCGCCGGCCTCGACGACGGCGGGCACCCGGGCGCCGGCCGCGGCGAGCGAGGCGGCGGCGGCGAGCAGCAGCGGCCCGCTGCCTGCGACCACGATCCGGCGGCCGGGCAGCACCAGTCCGGCCTTGAGCATGGCCTGGGCGCCGCCTGCGGTGACCACCCCGGGCAGCGTCCAGCCGGGGAAGGGCAGTTGCCGTTCGTAGGCGCCGGTGGCGAGCAGGACCCGGCGGGCCTCGACGACCGCGCTGCCGCTGCCGGCCGGGCCGACGACGGCGTGCAGCCGCCAGGGCTCGCCCGGCTCGGCCGTCCAGACGTGGTGGCCGGTGAGGTGGTCGATCCGGCCGGCCCGCACCTGGGCGTCCAGGCGGGCCAGCAGGGCGGCGAAGGCGGGCCAGTGGTGGTGGAGGCGGTCCGGGCGGGCGGCGCCGAGGCCGGGCGCGGGATGCCGGTAGTACTGGCCGCCCGGGCGTTCGGCGGCGTCCAGCAGGGCGCAGCGCAGGCCGAGTCCGGCGGCGGTGACGGCGGCGGCCAGCCCGGCGGGTCCGGCCCCGATCACCGCGAGGTCGTACGGCTCCGCGGTGGGAACGGGCGGCGGGGTCGGGTCAGACGGCGAGGTCGGCACGGCCGTGGCCCTCCTGGGTGGTGACGACGGTGCCGGGTTCGGCGGGCATCAGACAGGTGCGCCGGTTGGGCTGCCCGTCGACGGTGGCGAGGCAGTCGTAGCAGACGCCGATGCCGCAGAAGGCGCCGCGCGGCCGTCCGCCGACCCTGGTGCGGCGCCAGGCCAGGATGCCGTCGGCCCACAGGGCGGCGGCGATGCTCTGGCCGGGCAGCGCGGGCACCGGCCGGCCGTCGAACTCGATGGTGTGGCCCGGCCCCGGCCTGGCGTCGGCCAGCCGGGCGGGGGTGCGGTCCGCGGTCATGCCTCTCCTCGGTCGGTGACGGACGGCCCGGTGACGGACGGCCCGGTGGCGGCCTGCTCGGCGCCGGTGCCCGCAGGTGCGGGGGCCGGGAAGCGGTCGGCGCGGAAGGGCGCCGGGTCGAGCGCGGTGGGCTGCCCGGTGAGCTGCTGGGCGATCATCAGGCCGGTGGCGGGGGCGAGCCCGATGCCGGCCCCCTCGTGGCCGCAGGCGTGGTACAACCCGGGCACCCGCGGGTCGGCGCCGACGGCGGGCAGGTGGTCGGGCAGGTAGGGGCGGAAGCCGCGGTAGGCGCGCTGGACGGCGACCCCGCGGAGCACCGGGAACAGCGCGGCGGCCTGCGCGGCGAGCCGCTGCAGCACCTCGACCGACAGGGTGCGGTCGAAGCCGACCCGCTCCCGGCTGGCACCGATCAGCACCGGCCCGGCGGGGGTTCCCTCGACCACGGCGGAGGTCTGCAGGGCGGCGGAGCCGCTGGCCACGTCGGCCACGTAGTCCGCGGCGTACACCTTGTGCCGGACGATCCGCGGCAGCGGCTCGGTGACGAGCACGAAGCCGCGCCTCGGCATCACCGGCAGGTCGACCCCGGCCAGGGCGGCGACCTCGCCGCCCCAGGTGCCGGCGGCGTTGACCACCGCGGCGGCGGCGAGCTCCCGACGGTCGGTGACCACACCGCAGACGGCGCCGGTGGCGGTCGTCCGCAGTGCCCGGACGGTCTCGCCGAGGTGGCGGTCGGCGCCGGAGGCGCGCAGCAGGTGGGCGGCGGCGAGGGCGGGCTGGACCTGGGCGTCCTGCGGGTAGTGGACGCCGCCGGCGAGGCCGGGGGCGAGGTGCGGTTCGAGGGCGGGCAGCTCGTCGGCGGGGATCTCCTCGGCCTGCACCCCGACGGCCCGCTGCCGGGCGGCGAAGCCCCGCAGGGCGTCGAGGCCGGCGGGCACCGCGGCCACCACCAGGCCGCCCTTCGGCTCGTACTCGACGGCCGGGCCGAGCTCTTCGGCGAGCTCGCGCCAGAGGCCGGTGGAGAGCAGGGCGAGGTCGAGTTCGGGGCCGGGCTCCTTGTCGGAGACGAGCAGGTTGCCCTCGCCGGCGCCGGTGGTGCCGCCGGCCACCGGGCCGCGGTCGACCACGGCGACCCGCAGGCCGGCCCGGGCGGCGTAGTAGGCACAGGCGGCCCCGACGACGCCGGCGCCGATCACCACGACGTCGTGGCTGGGTTGCGTGAGCACCACAGTAATATGTCACATGGCTCAGCGGCTGGGAAGGGCCACCCCGGCCGGTCCTCCGCCGCCGCGGCCACCGCCTGTTCGAAGGCCCGGAGCTGCGCGGTCGGACTGAACTGGACGATCTCCGTACCGGCCGCGATCCGCGGCACGTGGCCCGGCGGCAGGTGGAAGACGTCGCCCGCCTCGAAGACCTCCTCGTGGTCGGCGAACCGGAAGGCCATCCGGCCGCGGAGCACGTACCCCCAGTGCGGGCAGCTGCAACCGCCGGGCAGGCCGGCCATCGCCGCCGCACCGTCCACCGGCTGCCGGAACTCGACGTGGTCGACCGTCCAGCCCTCCAGCTCTCCGCGCCGGGCGAGGGCGGGCGCGGCCCCGTCGGCCGGGCTCTGCGTGGTCACCTTCGGCATGCTGCACGCCTCCTCCGGGACGCCCCGGGCGGGGTTCTTCCCGTCACTCCCATCACACCCCATCGGACCCGTCCGCCCCCGGCACAGCGCCGGAAGCCGCCCCAACGCCGGAAGCCCCGGTCCGCCGGGTGCTCGGCGGTCCGGGGCTTCCGGTGGAGTGCACGGATCAGGTGATGTCGTCCATCTGCTCGGTGCGGGCGGCCGGCACCGGCGCGGGCGCCTCGGGGGCGGCCGAGGCCTCGATCGACTCGGGGCCGTCCACGCCCTCGACCGAGAGGTCCAGGTGCGAGGCCTCCTCGTCGCCCAGCCCGGCGTCCGGGTTGCGCCGCGCCCGGCGGCGGTCGTTGAGCACGGCGATGCCCGCCGCCAGGAAGTAGAGCGCCCAGATCGGCGCGGCCAGCGCGAGCATGCTCAGCGGGTCGGCACTGGGGGTCGCGAAGGCGGCGAACACGGTGATGCCCATGACCATGCCGCGCCACCAGCCGAGCAACCGCTTGCCGCTCAGCACGCCGATCAGGTTCAGCATCACCAGCAGCAGCGGCAGCTCGAAGGCACCGCCGAAGACCAGCACCATCCGGGTCACCACGTCGAGGTAGTCCTCGGCGGGCATGATCGGCACGGTCTCGGTCGGTGCGAAGGAGATCAGCATCTTCGCGGTGGCGGGCAGGATCAGGTAGGCGAGGACGGCGCCCGCGAGGAACAGCGGGACACCCGCCGCCAGGAAGCTCATCGAGTACTTGCGCTCGTGCTTGTGCAGGCCCGGCGCGACGAACGCCCACAGCTGGTACAGCCAGATCGGGGTGGCCGCGACCACGCCGGCCGTGAGGCTGACCTTCAACGCGAGGGTGAACGGCGTCAGCAGGCCGATGGTCGACACCACACCGCACCGCTCGCCGGTGGCCGTCAGACCCTTCTCACCGCACGAGGGAAGCGGCTCGAGCAGGAAGTTGGTGAGCTCCCGGTGGAAGTAGAACGCCACGACGGTGGTGATCACGATGGCCAGGACCGACTTGACCACCCGGTTGCGGAGCTCGCGCAGGTGGTCGGCGAGCGCCATCCGGCCCTCGGGGTCCTTCGGCGGCTTCGGCGCCTTGGAAGACTTGCTCAAGCCCGGTCCTCAACTCGTACGACGGAGCCCGCCGGACGGCGGGCCCCCGATGGCCGTGGGTGCCGGCTCAGCCCCGGGGGGCCGCGCCGTGGTCGGCGGCACCGACCGGACGGGCGTCGCCCGACCCGGGTGCCCGCTTGATCGTCATCGGTGCCGGCTCCGCCGCGGGCCGCGCCTGCGGCGGCGCACCGGCGCCGTCCGTCCGCAGGGCCTTGGCCTCGCTGCGCAGGATGCGCAACGTCCGGCCGAGGGCCCGCGCGGCGTCCGGCAGGCGTTTCGCCCCGAAGAGCAGCACCGCGAGGACCGCGACCACCAGGATCGCCGTCGGCGAGATGCGCATGTGCACCACCATTCCCTCAGCGGGGCGCGTCCTCCCCGTTGCGGGCGATGGTAGTCGTTGCCGGCTGCCGCCCGGCAACCGCCGTCCCACTGCGGCCCCGGCCGCACCGCGGGGCCTGCCACGAGGGTACCCGGCCGTCGGGAACACCGGTCCGGTGATCGGCCTCGCAGATCGGAGGCCCGAGAGGTCGGCCGCCCGGGAGGTCAGCCGTCCAGGAGGTCGGCGACCCGGCAGATCCGCCGTCCGGGAGGTCAGCGGCCCGGAAGGTCGGCCGCCGCTGCGGCCAGGGCCCGCGAGGCGGAGTCGACCGCGCGGGCCAGCGAGCGGACGCCCGCCCAGAGTCGGACGGCGAGCACGCCCAGGACGAGCAGGCCGGCGGTGGCCAGCAGGACGGCGGCGGTGAGGGTCCACGGCATGGCACGACCCTACCGGTCGGTCAGCCCTCCACCGGCAGCAGGCGCATGGTGCTGACCCCGGCCGCCGTCATCGCCTGCACGATCTTCTCCCCGGCCGGCTTGCGGACGGACACCCCGCACTCCGGGCAGACGAAGCCGTAGAAGGTGCGCTCCCGGGTCGGGCCGAGCACCAGCCGGAAGTCCTCCGCCGGGAGCTCGACCTTCTCCCGGCACTGCGAGCAGTAGACCTGGAATCTGGTGCCGTACCCCACCCGTCAGGCCTGCCCCTCCGGGTAGCCGGCGAGGGCGGCGAGCGCCGCCTCGCGGGCCTGCTCGGCGAGGGCCGGCGGGGAGACGATCCGGCCGTCCCGGCCGAGCCGCAGGGCGAGCGGCCGCAGCCCGGACGGGTCGGCGCTGCGCAGGGTGATCCGCAGTCCGCCGTCGGGCAGTTCCTCGGCCTTGTCGTGGGTGTAGTACTCGGCGACCCAGCGGCCGCCGGGGCCGACCTCGACGATCACCTCGGGGTCGTCGGCGGCCGGGTTGACCAGGCCCGCGGACAGGTCGCGCGGCTCGATCCGCGGCGGGTCGGCGGGCTCGTCGAGCACCTTGATCTCGGCGACCCGGTCCAGCCGGAAGATCCGGCGGTCCTCGGAGGTGCGGCACCAGGCCTCGAGGTAGGTGTGGCCCTCGGCGACCAGGCGGATCGGGTCGACCTCGCGCTCGGTCATGCCGCCGCGGCCGTGCGACCAGTAGCGCAGCCAGAGCCGGCGGCCCTCGGTGAGCGCGCGGTCGATGTCGGCGAAGACCTGGCCCTCGGCCTCGAAGGTCACGCCGACCCGGGCGCTGGACTCGGCGCTCTCGCCGGCCGCGTCCTCGATCTTGGTGACGGCGCGGGTGAGCGCCTCCCGGTCGCGGCGGCGCAGGCCCGGCAGGCCGGCCACCGCGCGGGCGGCGACCAGCAGGGCGGTGGCCTCGTCGGCGGCCAGGCGCAGCGGCTGGGCGACGTCGTCGACGTTGTGCCACCAGATCCGGTCGCCGTCGGTGTCGATGTCGAGCAGGTCGCCGCCGCGGAAGCTGGTGCCGCACATCGGCAGCACGTGGAGGTCGCCGATCAGCTCGCGCTCGGTGATGCCGAAGGCGCGGGCGACCTCGGCCACCTCGGCGCCGGGGCGCTCCCGCAGGTAGGTGACCAGCGAGAGCATCCGCCGGGTCTGGTCGATCGCGTTGCTCATGCCCTTACTCCCCCACTCCGGCGACGGCGCGCAGCCGGTCGATGACGTCCGCCCGCAGGTCGTCCGGCCCGAGGACGACGACGTCGGGCCCGAACTCGGCGAGGTCGGCGCCGAGGCCGTAGCCGTACGGGATCTCCAGCTCGTCCCACTGCTCGTCGACGCGGGTGGTGGCGATCGCCCGGCCGCGGAGCGGGAAGGCGGCGCCGCGGCGGAGCCGGACGGTGGCGGTGGCGCCCTCGGTGACGGCGCCCTCGCCCGCGAACCGGGCGACGTGCGCGCGGACGTCCACGTGCTCGGGGACCTCGCCGGTGAAGCTGCCGGCCCGGGAGCGGACCTTGCCGGTGATCCGGCTGAGCCGGAAGACCCGGGCGCTCTGCCGGTCGCGGTCGTAGCCGGCCAGGTACCAGTGGCCGCGCCAGCACTCGAGGGCCCACGGCTCGACGGCGCGCTGCTCGGCGGCGGAGGCGCCGGCCTTGCGGTAGTCGAAGGTGACCGGGCGCCGGTCGCGGGCGGCGACCAGCAGCGGCTCGAAGGCGGCCTCGCGGGCGGGGATCCGCGGCTGCAGCGCGGTGTGCTCGGCGTCCTCGGCGAAGGGCACGCCGGCCGCCCTGAGCTTCTGCAGGGCGCCGCTGGCCGCACCGGACATCTTGGCCTGCTGCCAGACCCGGGCGACCAGGGTGAGGGCGGCGGCCTCCTCGGCGTCGAGGACGATCTCGGGGAGGCGGTTGCGGTCCCGGCGGGCGAGGTAGCCGATCTCGCCGTCGAGCGCGTTCTCGTCGACGTCGATGACCAGGCCGAGCTCGCGCAGGTCGTCCTTGTCGCGCTCGAACATCCGGTTGAACGCGTCCTCGCTGCCCTGCTGCCAGGCCTCCCGGTAGGCCTCGACGGACTCCCGCAGCTCCTTCTTGGAGAGCGGCCGTCTGGTGTTCATCAGACAGAGGGCGAGGTTCATCAACCGCTCCGCCTTCGCGATCGCCATCGCTGACCTTCCTGTCCGTCCGACCGGCACCTTCGTGATCCGGCGGACCCGACCGTACCGGTCCGGGCACGCTGAGCAAAAGCCGAGCCCGTCCGGACCGGACGACGACAGCGCCGGGCCGCTCCCCCGAGGGGGTGCGGCCCGGCGCTGCGGGGGTGTCTCAGACGCCGAGCAGGTCGACGACGAAGATCAGGGTGGAACCCGCGGGGATCAGCGGGCTCGGCGACTGGTTGCCGTACGCCAGGTTCGGCGGGATGACCAGCTCACGCCGGCCGCCGACCTTCATGCCCTGGACGCCCTGGTCCCAGCCCTTGATGACGCGGCCCGCGCCGAGCGGGAAGCGGAAGGTCTGGCCGCGGTTCCAGGAGGCGTCGAACTCCTCGCCGGTGGAGAAGGTGACACCGACGTAGTGCACCTCGACGACAGCGCCGGCCTTGGCCTCGGCGCCGTCGCCCACCACGATGTCGCGGATCTGAAGCTCCGCCGGCGGCTCGCCGCCCGGGAAGTCGATCTCCGGCTTGGAAAGGCTCACAACAGACTCATCTCGTTCGGTGGTACGGGCATGACGGGGCGGCAGGCACCGCTGCGGTCCACCGTACGGCGCGCCGCTGCCCGTCCGGGCCATTCCCGGACCGCGCGACGTGTCGCACGGGCCGGGAACGGCCCCGGTCGTCCGCCCCGGGACTAGTCCTGGGCGCCGACGCCGGCATCCAGGATGTCGATCACGAAGACCAGTGTCGAATTGGCGGGGATGTCGCCCTGTGCCTGGTCCTTGTAGGCGAGCGAGGCGGGGATCACCAGCTCGACCCGGCTGCCGACGGTCTGCCCGGTGATGCCCTTGTCCCAGCCCTCGATGACGCCGCCGCCACCGGTGACGAAGGTGAAGGCCTGGCCGCGCTTGAGCGAGGAGTCGAAGACCTTGCCGTCCTTGTACAGCGCGCCGGTGTACTGGACGAGGACCTTCTCGCCGGCCTCGATCTTGCGGCCCTTGCCCTGGATCAGGACGTGCGACTTGAGGTCCTTGACCTCGGGGGTGCCGGGCACCGGGGTGATGTCGGCGGGCTTCTTGCCGTTGTCCTTGACCTTCGGCATGTCGGCCGGCGGGGCCGTCATGTCGCCGCTGAGCACGGTGTCCGGGGCGGTGGCGTTCTTGATGTCGATCACGAACACCAGGGTGTCCTTGGCGCCGACGCCCATGCCGCTGCTGCCCTGCGAGCCGAAGGCGGCGGCCGGCGGGGCGACCACGAGCAGCCGGCTGCCGGCCTTGTGGCCGGTGACGGCCTGGTCGAGGGCCGGGATCAGCTTGCCGGCGCCGGCCTGGAAGAGCTGCGGCTTGCCGCTCTTGTAGGAGCCTTCGATCTCCTTGCCGGTGCTCCAGTTCATGGCGGAGAAGTCGGCGGTCACCCAGGTGTTCTTGTCGACCTTGGCGCCGTCGCCGGACTTGAGCTCCTTGACGACGAAGGTGCCGTCGGAGGCTTCCTTGGGCAGGGCGATGGTCGCCTTGGTGCCGAACTCGCCGGTGACGGTCGGCAGCACCTTGGCGTTGTCCTTGATCGGCGGCACCGGGTCGGCGGAGGGCGTCGGCGATGCGGTGGCCGCCGCGTCCGGGGTGGAGGCCGCGGAGGACTTCCCGTCGTCCTTGTTCACCATGTAGAGCGTGATGCAGCTGCCGACCAGCAGGACGGCCAGCACGGTGCCGAGGATCGCGCCCAGGCGGCCGGCGCCGGGCGGGTCCTCGTCATAGCCGGCCTCCGACAGGTCCTTGCGGCGCACGGTCGAGGCGAAGACCTGCGGCTCCTCGTCCTTCTCGCCGGCGGGACGGGCCGGGGCCTGGCCCCAGCCGGCCTGCTGCTTCAGGATCGCGGGCGGGACGACGATCGACTCGCCGTCGCCGGGCAGCGGGCCGCCGGGCCGTGCGGCCGCGGGGTCGGCGGCGGTACCGGCCTCGCCCGGGCTCGACGCTTTCTCAGACATTGCTCCCCATCCATCTCGCCCGCCACGCCCTCGCCGGACCTGACGGCGCTGCCACGGTGCCGAAAACGCCAGCAGTATGTCAGGTCCGCATGAGGACGGGCCCTCCCGGTGCGCGATCGTTGTGCCCGTCACCCGGCCCCGGGCGTGTCGGACCGGTCGTACGGGGACCGATCTCCCGCGGGCCTCTCCCGAACCTGCCCGGAACCTCCGCGGGGCCGGTCCGGAACCCGCCCCCCGGCCCGTCCGGAACCCGCCCGGGGCGCGCTCGGAACCGCCCGGGGCGCGCCCTGCGCACGCCCCGGGCCCGGGCGGGCCGCTACACGGCCGCCAGGATGTCGATGACGAACACCAGCGTGGCGTCGGCCGGGACGGGGCCGCTGGACTGGTTCCCGTAGCCCAGCGAGGGCGGCACCACGAGCATCACCCGGCTGCCGACGGTCTGGCCGACCAGGCCCTGGTCCCAGCCCTTGATCAGGCTGCCGGTGCCGACCTGGAGGGCCTGCGCGCCGCCGTGCGAGTAGGAGGAGTCGAACTGCGAGCCGTCCGACCACAGCACGCCGGTGTACTGCACCAGCAGCTGCTGCCCGGACTGCACCGGCTTGCCGTCGCCCTTGATCAGCACGTAGGTCTGCAGCTCGGTGGGCGGGCTCTGCCCGGCCGGGATGGTGATCGTCGGCGCCTGCTTGCCGTTGTCCTTGACCTGCGGCGCGGTCGCGGGCGGCTGGGTCATCTCCCCGGAGACGGTCGAGTCCGGCGGCACCACGTCGAGGATGTCGAGGACGAAGACCACGGTGTCCTGGCCGCCCACCCCGGCCGCGGTGTTCCCGGAGGTGCCGAAGCCCGCCGCCGGCGGCGCCACCACCAGCAGCCGGCTGCCGGCCTTCTTGCCGAGCACCGCCTGGTCGAAGGCGGGCACCAGCTGGCCGCTGCCGGCCTGGTAGAGCTGCGGCTTGCCGCCGGTGTCGTAGGAGCTGGAGACGTCCTTGCCGGTCGTCCAGTCCTTGGCCGTGTAGTTGACCGTCACCCAGTCGCCCTTGGCGACGGTCGCGCCGTCGCCCTCGTGCACGACGCTCACGACGAACTCGCCGCTCGGCTGGCCCTGCGGCAGGGTGATCTGGGCCTTGGAGCCGAAGTCGCCGGAGACGGTGGGCATCGGGTCCGCGGACTCCACCGGGCTCGGCACCGCGGTGGCCGAGGCGGAGGCGGCGGGCGAGGCGGCGGAGGATCCGGAGGAGCCGCTGCTGCACGCGGCGAGCACCGCGACGAGCAGGGCGGCGAGGGGCACGGCCGGCAGTCCGGCGATTCGTCGCATGGTCGCCAGCGTATGGCCCGGGGACGCCGCAGCCGGGGAGGCGCAAGCACGCACGCGAGGGGTGGCGCCCGGACCCACCCGGACGCCACCCCTCGTGGCCGCCTGTGCCCGGCGCGGGCGTCACATGCCCGCGATGAGCTTCTCCACCCGCTCGTCGACCGACCGGAACGGGTCCTTGCACAGCACGGTGCGCTGCGCCTGGTCGTTCAGCTTCAGGTGGACCCAGTCCACCGTGAAGTCGCGCCGCTGCTCCTGCGCCCGGCGGATGAAGTCGCCGCGCAGCCTGGCCCGGGTGGTCTGCGGGGGCACCGACTTGGCCTCGAAGGTCTTGAGGTCGGTGGTGACCCGGGCCGCCCGGCCCTTGTTCTGCAGCAGGTAGAACAGGCCGCGGCGGCGGTGGATGTCGTGGTACGCGAGGTCGATCTGGGCGACCCGCGGGTTGGACATCGTCATCTGGTGCTTCTCGCGGTACTGCTCGATCAACCGGTACTTCATGATCCAGTCGATCTCGGTGGAGACCTTCTCCAGGTCCTCGGTGCGGACGGCCTCCAGGGTGCGCCCCCAGAGGTCGAGCACCCGGGCCACCGTGCCGGTGTTCAGGCCCTTGCGGTCCGCGAACTCCAGCGCCTTGGTGAAGTACTCCTCCTGGATGTCCAGCGCGCTGGCCTCGCGGCCGTTGGCGAGCCGGACCTGGTGGGTGCCGGTGAGGTCGTGGCTGACCTCGCGGATCGCCCGGATCGGGTTCTCCAGGGTGAGGTCGCGCATCACCACGCCCGCCTCGATGAGGCGCAGCACCAGGTCGGTGGCGCCGACCTTGAGCAGGGTGGTGGTCTCCGACATGTTGGAGTCGCCGACGATGACGTGCAGCCGGCGGTAGCGCTCGGCGTCGGCGTGCGGCTCGTCGCGGGTGTTGATGATGGGACGGGAGCGGGTGGTCGCCGAGCTGACGCCCTCCCAGATGTGCTCGGCCCGCTGGCTGACGCAGTAGACCGCGCCGCGCGGCGTCTGCAGCACCTTGCCGGCGCCGCAGATGAGCTGGCGGGTCACCAGGAAGGGGATGAGGACGTCGGCCAGCCGGGAGAACTCGCCGTGCCGGGCCACGAGGTAGTTCTCGTGGCAGCCGTAGGAGTTCCCGGCCGAGTCGGTGTTGTTCTTGAACAGGTAGACGTCGCCGGCGATGCCCTCCTCGTGGAGCCGTCGCTCGGCGTCCACGAGCAGGCCCTCCAGGATGCGTTCGCCCGCCTTGTCGTGCGTCACCAGCTCGGTGACGTCGTCGCATTCGGGAGTGGCGTACTCGGGGTGCGAGCCCACGTCGAGGTAGAGGCGTGCACCGTTGCGCAGGAAGACATTGCTGCTGCGGCCCCAGGAAACTACGCGGCGGAAGAGGTACCTGGCCACCTCGTCAGGAGACAGACGCCGTTGTCCCCGGAACGTACACGTGACACCGTACTCGTTCTCCAGCCCGAAAATTCGGCGGTCCATGAGGCATCTTTTCTCTTCCGGGGGCATTTCGAAACCCCTTCGGCGGAGCCGAAAAGGTCACGGTGTCGCCGGCAATCCGAACACGGCGCCGCGTCAAATCCCGGAAGGCGCACGTGAATCCCGCACGGCACCGGTGGGGTGCCGTACGGGATTCACACGTGCGGGCTATTCGGCGGCGGGCGCCCCGCCCTCGGCCGCCGGCGGCTCGTCGGCGGCGGGCGCCTCGTCCTCGGCGGCGGAGGCGTCGCCGCCGAGCAGGCGGCCGAGCTGGCTGCCCAGGATGCGCTTGAACTTGCGCTGCTGGACGCGCTTGCGGTCCAGCACCGCGACCTCCAGCTGCTCCGGCGTCATGGCGCGCGGGCTGCCCCCGTTGGGGTCGCGGGCGAGGCCGTCGACGGCCAGCTTGAGGGCCTCGGTGAGGGCCATGCCGGCCCGGTGCCGCTGGCCGAGGTAGTTGCCGATGGAGTCGGCGTTGCCGCCGACCACGACGTAGTTCTTCTCGTCGACGACCGAGCCGTCCGGGGTGAGCCGGTAGATCTGGTCGTCGCCGTCGGTGCGGCCGACCTCGGCGACGACCAGCTCGACCTCGTAGGGCTTGTCGCCGACCGAGGAGAAGATGGTGCCGAGGGTCTGGGCGTAGACGTTGGCGAGGCCGCGGGCGGTGACGTCGGCGCGGTCGTAGGAGTAGCCGCGCAGGTCGGCGTAGCGGACGCCGCCGATGCGCAGGTTCTCGAACTCGTTGTACCGGCCGACCGCGGCGAAGGCGATCTTGTCGTAGATCTCGGAGACCTTGTGCAGCGCCCGGGAGGTGTTCTCCGCGACGAAGACGATGCCGTCGGCGTAGGTGAGCACGACCACGCTTCGGCCGCGGGCGATGCCCTTGCGGGCGTACTCCGCGCGGTCCGCCATGGCCTGCTGAGGCGAGACGTAGAACGGTGTGGACACCGGCGGTCGTCCCCTTCTTCCTGGGTGGGTGGCGGACTAGAGCAGCGGGGCCTGCGGCCCGTTGGGGTGCTCGCGGCGGCCGGCGGTGATGGACATGGCGATCTCCGACACCTCGTCGTCGCCGAGCCGGCGGAAGCCGTCCTCGGTGATCAGCGAGACGATCGGGAAGATGCCGCGGGCCAGGTCGGGGCCGCCGGTGGCGGAGTCGTCGTCGGCGGCGTCGTAGAGCGCCTGCACCGCGAGGGTGGCGGCCTGCTCGCCGCCGAGGTCGTCGCGGTAGAGCTTCTTCAGCGAGCCGCGGGCGAAGACCGAGCCGGAGCCGGTGGCGGCGAAGCCGCGTTCCTCGGAACGGCCGCCGGTGACGTCGTAGGTGAAGATCCGGCCGCGCCCGAGGTCGAGGTCGTAGCCGGCGAAGATCGGCACCACGGCCAGGCCCTGCATGGCCATCGCCAGGTTGGACCGGATCATGGTGGTGAGCCGGTTGGCCTTGCCCTCCAGGGAGAGCACGGCGCCCTCGATCTTCTCGTAGTGCTCCAGCTCCAGCTGGAAGAGGCGGACCATCTCGACGGCGAGGCCGGCGGTGCCGGCGATGCCGACGGCGCTGTACTCGTCGGCCGGGAAGACCTTCTCGATGTCGCGCTGGGCGATCACGTTGCCCATGGTCGCGCGGCGGTCACCGGCGATCACCACGCCGCCGTCGAAGACCGCGGAGACGATGGTGGTGCCGTGCGGCGCCTCGAGCACGCCCTCGGGGAGGCGGCGGTTGCCGGGCAGCAGCTCCGGCGCCTGGCGGCCGAGGAAGTCCATGAACGACGAGGACCCGGGGGTCAGGAAGGCGGCCGGTAGACGCCCGGTGCCACCAGTGTTGGCTTCCACACGATTCCTTCCGTGTTGACGGTCAAGCAGTCGGTCGAGCAGCTGATGTCCGGACCCTACCCGCGTCGGCGCCCCTTGATCCACACGATCGGCGGCGCCGCTGCGGGCGGTGGGAGCAGAGCGCGCTGCAGGCATGCCGTGACACACCTGCAGCGCGGTCTCCGCGGCGCGGTTTCAGGAAGGGAATGCCCCCTCCTACTCGCCGCCCTTCTGCACGAATCCGCGGACGAAATCCTCGGCATTCGACTCGAGGACCTCGTCGATTTCGTCCAGGACGGCGTCGACGTCGTCGCTGAGCTTTTCCTGGCGCTCCTTCAGGTCGTCGGAGGCCTGCGCCTCTGCGGACTGCTCCTCGACCTCTTCGGAGGAGCGGTTCGCCCGCTGCTGGCCGCCGCCGGTGTCCTTACCAGCCATTTCCCTCACCCCGCTCGCTCTGTGTGGTCAGACCCTATCCGCCGGGTACGGCATTCGCGCCCGGTTTACGTTCAACGCTCGGCGCTCACCGGAATGATTCCCCTTCGGCAGGGATTTCACCCCAGGTGATCGAAGAGTTACCCTCCGGACAGTACACGAACCAGATCCTCGGCCGTCCGGCAGCGGTCCAGGAGTTCCTTGACGTGGCTCCTGGTGCCGCGCAGCGGCTCCATGGTGGGCACCCGCTGCAGCGAGTCGCGGCCCGGCAGGTCGAAGATCACCGAGTCCCAGGAGGCCGCGGCGACGTGCTCGGCGTACTGCTCCAGGCAGCGTCCGCGGAAGTACGCCCGGGTGTCCTCCGGGGGCTTGGAGACCGCGCGGGTGACCTCGTCCTCGGTGAGCAGGCGCTCGAACCGGCCGCGGGCCACCAGGCGGTTGTAGAGGCCCTTGTCGGCCCGTACGTCGCTGTACTGCAGGTCCACCAGGTGCAGCCGGGGGTTGTCCCAGTCCAGCCCGTCGCGCTGGCGGTAGCCCTCCAGCAGTTCGCGCTTGGCGATCCAGTCGAGCTCCTTGGACAGGCTCATCGGGTCGCGCTCCAGCCGGCCGAGCACGTCCTCCCAGCGGGCGAGCACGTCCATGGTCTGGTCGTCGGCGTCCTGGCCCCAGCGGTCCTCGACGTACTTGCGGGCCAGCTCGCAGTACTCCATCTGCAGCTGGACGGCGGTGAGCTTGCGGCCGCTGCGCAGCTGGAGGAGGTGGGTCAGGCCCGGGTCGTGCGAGACCCGGTGCAGGGTGCGCACGGGCTGGTCGACGGCCAGGTCGACGGCGATGAAGCCGTCCTCGATCATCGCCAGCACCAGCGAGGTGGTGCCCAGCTTGAGGTAGGTGGAGATCTCCGAGAGGTTGGCGTCGCCGATGATCACGTGCAGTCGGCGGTACTTCTCGGCGTCGGCGTGCGGCTCGTCGCGGGTGTTGATGATCGGCCGCTTGAGGGTCGTCTCCAGGCCCACCTCGACCTCGAAGAAGTCGGCGCGCTGGCTGATCTGGAACCCGTTCGCGGAGCCCTCCTGGCCGAGCCCGACCCGGCCGGCGCCGGTGACCACCTGGCGGGAGACGAAGAACGGGGTGAGGTGGCGGACGATGTCGGCGAACGGCGTCGCCCGCTTCATCAGGTAGTTCTCGTGGGTGCCGTAGGAGGCGCCCTTGTTGTCGGTGTTGTTCTTGTACAGGTGGATCTTCTGCCCGTTGGGCAGTTCCAGGGCGCGGGCGGCCGCCTCGGCCATGATCCGCTCGCCGGCCTTGTCCCAGAGCACCGCGTCGCGGGGGTTGGTCACCTCGGGCGAGCTGTACTCGGGGTGCGCGTGGTCCACGTAGAACCGGGCGCCGTTGGTGAGGATGACGTTGGCGAGGCCGATGTCCTCGTCGGTGAGCTGGCTGGCGTCCGCCACCTCGCGCGCGAGGTCGAAGCCGCGGGCGTCGCGCAGCGGGTTCTCCTCCTCGAAGTCCCAGCGGGCCCGGCGGGCCCGGTGCATCGCCGCGGCGTAGGCGTTGACGATCTGGGACGAGGTGAGCATGGCGTTGGCGTTCGGGTGGCCGGGCACGGAGATCCCGTACTCGGTCTCGATGCCCATCACGCGGCGTACGGTCATGCGGCCCTCCTTGCCCGTAGTGGTCCTGTGAGACGCGCCGTCCGGCTGCGGGGCGGGTGGGCACCGCAGCCGGACGGAGGGTTCGCGGTCCTTACAGGTACTGCCCGGTGTTGGCGACAGTGTCGATGGACCGACCGGACTCGGCGCCCTGCTTGCCGGTGACGAGGGTGCGGATGAAGACGATCCGCTCGCCCTTCTTTCCGGAGATCCGGGCCCAGTCGTCCGGGTTGGTGGTGTTGGGCAGGTCCTCGTTCTCCTTGAACTCGTCCACGCAGGCGGCGAGCAGGTGGGAGACGCGGAGGCCGCGCTGGCCGTGGTCGAGGAAGTCCTTGATGGCCATCTTCTTCGCCCGGTCCACGATGTTCTGGATCATGGCGCCGGAGTTGAAGTCCTTGAAGTACAGGACCTCCTTGTCGCCGTTGGCGTAGGTGACCTCGAGGAAGCGGTTGTCCTCGGTCTCCGAGTACATCCGCTCGACCACGGACTGGATCATGGCGGCCACGGTGGCGGGCACCGAGCCGTCGTGCTCCTTGACGTCGTCCGGGTGGAACGGCAGCGAGTCCTTGAGGTACTTGGAGAAGATGTCCTTCGCCGCCTCGGCGTCCGGCCGCTCGATCTTGATCTTGACGTCCAGGCGGCCGGGCCGCAGGATCGCCGGGTCGATCATGTCCTCGCGGTTGGAGGCGCCGATGACGATGACGTTCTCCAGGCCCTCCACGCCGTCGATCTCCGCCAGCAGCTGCGGGACGATGGTGTTCTCCACGTCCGAGCTGACGCCGGAGCCGCGGGTGCGGAACAGCGACTCCATCTCGTCGAAGAAGACGATGACGGGCGTGCCCTCGCTCGCCTTCTCCCGGGCCCGCTGGAAGACCAGGCGGATCTGCCGCTCGGTCTCGCCCACGTACTTGTTGAGCAGCTCGGGGCCCTTGATGTTGAGGAAGTAGCTCTTGCCCTGGGGCCGGCCGGTGACCTCGGCGACCTTCTTGGCCAGCGAGTTCGCGACCGCCTTGGCGATCAGCGTCTTGCCGCAGCCGGGCGGGCCGTAGAGCAGGACGCCCTTGGGCGGGCGCAGCTCGTACTCCTTGAAGAGGTCGGCGTGCAGGTAGGGCAGCTCGACCGCGTCGCGGATCTGCTCGATCTGGGTGCCCAGACCGCCGATCTGCCGGTAGTCGATGTCCGGGACCTCCTCGAGGACCAGCTCCTCGACCTCGGACTTCGGGACCACCTCGTAGACGTAGCCGGAGCGGGCCTCCAGCAGCAGCGCGTCGCCGGGCCGCAGGGTGAGGTCGCGCAGCGGCTCGGCGAGCCGGACGACGCGCTCCTCGTCGGTGTGGCCGATCACCAGGGCGCGCTCGCCGTCCTCCAGGACCTCCTTGAGGGTGACGATGTCGCCGATGCTCTCGAAGGCCATCGCGTCCACGACGTTCAGGGCCTCGTTGAGCATGACCTCCTGGCCGCGGCGCAGCTCCTCGGGGTCGATGCTCGGGCTCACGTTGACCCGCAGCTTGCGGCCGCCCGTGAAGATGTCGACGGTGCCGTCCTCGTTGGCTTCGAGGAAGGTGCCGAACCCGGCCGGCGGCTGGGCGAGGCGGTCGACCTCCTCCTTGAGGGCCACGATCTGGTCGCGGGCCTCGCGGAGGGTGGCGGCGAGCCGCTCGTTCTGGGCGGTGACACCGGCCAGGTTGGTCTGGAGCTCGACGATGCGCTCCTCGAGGATTCTCGAGTTGCGCGGCGAGTCGGCGAGCTTGCGACGCAGGACGGCGATCTCCTGCTCGAGGTACGAGACCTGCGCGGCCTCGTCGGAACCACGAGCGGGCCGGCCGGCGCTGCGGTTGTAGTCGTCATCGTGGGCTGCCACGGTCCTCACCTCCTCCTGGGGGAGCTGGACGACCCAAACCTACCTGCAGCCAGGGGTCTGTAAACCCCTAGATCAGAAAGATGGATCGGGCGTGTCCGATCTTCGCCCTTGCGTTGCGTCCCCTCTGGTAGTGGATGTGCCCACCGCTCAACGGTTCAAAGCAGGGCGGGGGTAAGGTCGGCTCTGGAGTGCGAGTGGAAATGCCGCGCAAAGCGGGGCGTTCCGTGACAGAAACGGCAGGGAACATGTCGGCCACCGGCGAAGAGCTCGAAGTCTGGATCGACCAGGATCTGTGCACGGGCGACGGCATCTGCGCGCAGTACGCGCCGGAGGTCTTCGAGCTGGACATCGACGGCCTCGCCTACGTGAAGGGCGAGGACGACGAGCTGCGCCAGCAGCCCGGCGAGACGGTGCCCGTCCCGCTGACCCTGCTTCAGGACGTGGTGGACTCCGCCAAGGACTGCCCCGGCGACTGCATCCACGTGCGCCGGGTGCACGACCGGGTCGAGGTGTACGGCCCCGACGCCGAGTGAGCGCGGCCGGGCTGAGCCCGGCTCAGCCCGGCCCCCGCAGGACGGCCCGTCAGCCCCCGCGGGCGCCGGTCAGACCTGTCCGGCGGGCACGGCGCTCTGCGCCCGCACCCAGTCCTCGCCCTGCCGCGTCCAGCTGAGGTCCACCGCCCGGTCGGGGCAGCAGCGCGGCACGTCGTCCGAGGACCAGCCCTGGGCGTGGCCGCGGATCGCACCGTCGCTGCGGATCGTGAGCGCGGTGACGGTGAGGCCGTCCTTCACCGGGTCGAGCAGCGTCTCGGCAACCTTCGGCCGGCCGTCCGGGCCGTTGGTGATCAGGTAGACGCCGTCCGGCGGGGTGCCGTTGCCGGCCGCGCAGTGCGCGGCCACCACCGTGCTGGGCACGCCGTCCACCGTCGCGCTGGCCCGCAGTGCCACGGACACCCCGAAGGGCCCGCAGTCAAGGGGAAGTTCGGCCTTCCCCGGGTCGGGTGCGGCGGCCGCCGGCACCGGCTCCGCGGTGGGCCGCACCGGCGTCGGCGTGCCCTGCGCCGGGTCCGCCGCGAGCGCCCCGGCCACCACCGCGCCGCACCCGGCGGCGACCAGTGCCCAGTGCTTCAGCCCGCTGCGCGCATGCCCGGGTGCCTTCGGTCCGCCGCTGGTCACGCCGCTCGTGGTCATGGTCTGCTCCGCCCTCGGCCGCTGCTGGTGCTCGCTGTCAGGGCTCCCCCGGGCCCGGGTGCCCGCCGTCCCCGCGAGGGGTCTCCCCCCACCTCGCCGCGCCCGCCGGACAGACCTCTCCCCCGGTCGCTGCGCCCGGCACGGACAGGTCCGGGGGCGCGAAGGAGGGGGTGTCGTGAGCGAGCATCCTGCCACATGATCGGCCGCCGCGGGACACCGGGCCGACGGCTCTTCCGGGGGGAGCTCCGCGGAACGCCGCGAGGGGCGGCGCACCGGAGCAGGTCCTCCGGCGCGCCGCCCCTCGGCGGGTGGTTCTGCACGGTGTCAGGGCAGGTCGACGCCCTCGGCGGCGGCCGACTCGCGGGAGGCCCGGCGGGCCGCGGCACGCTCGGCGAGCGAGGGCTCCGGGGTGCCGTTGTCGTAGTCCTCGCCGTAGGCGCCCTTGGCCGGACGGCGGCGGCGCAGCGGCGGCTCGACGCCGTCGGCGAGGCGCCGGGCGGTGAGCAGGAAGCCGGTGTGGCCGATCATCCGGTGGTCCGGGCGGACGGCCAGGCCCTCCAGGTGCCAGGTGCGGACCATGGTCTCCCAGGCCTGCGGCTCGGTGAAGGTGCCGTGCTCGCGCAGCGCCTCGACGGTCTTCGACATCTGCGTGGTGGTGGCCACGTAGCAGCAGATGAGGCCACCGGGGACGAGTGCCTTGGAGGCGACGTCCAGGCACTCCCAGGGGGCGAGCATGTCCAGGATGACGCGGTCGACGTCGGTCTCGACCAGGTTGTCCTGGAGGTCGCCGACGGTGAGCTTCCACGCCGGGTGCGGGCCGCCGAAGTAGCGCTCCACGTTGCCGCGGGCGATCTCGGCGAAGTCCTCGCGGCGCTCGTAGGAGGCGAGCATGCCGGTGTCGCCGACGGCGCGCAGCAGGTACGTGGAGAGCGCGCCGGAGCCGACGCCGGCCTCGACGACGCGGGCTCCCGCGAAGATGTCGGCCATCGCCAGGATCTGACCCGCGTCCTTGGGGTAGATCACCGCCGCACCGCGGGGCATGGACAGGACGTAGTCGGGGAGCAGGGGGCGCAGCGCGAGGTACGGGACGTTGCCCGTCGTGCGTACGACCGTGCCCTCGGGGGCGCCGATCAGCTCGTCGTGCGGGAACGCACCCTTGTGGGTGTGGAACTGGTTCCCGGCCTGGAGCGTGAACGTGTAGTGGCGGCCCTTGGGGTCGGTCAGCTGGACCTGGTCCCCGACCTGGAAGGGCCCGCGTCGGCGGGTGGCACCGGTCGGTTCGGACATGCAGACAATCCTAAGGGAACGCCGGACCTCCCCCGACCAGCCGGGGCATGCGCACGCCAGGGGCAACCCGACAGGGGCGCGCCCGTGTGCGTCGGCCTACACCCGGCCGCCGACCTCGCGGGCGAGTCTGCGTTCGAGGTCGGCGAGGGCCAGCACGCCGTACGGGCTGCCGTCGGGGCGGACGATCAGGTACTCGGTCGCGGGGGCGCGCCGCAGTGCGGTCAGCAGCTGCTCGCCGGTGAGGTCGAGGTCGAGCCGCATGGCGGGTTCGAGGTCGCGGGCGAGCGCGCCGACCGCGACCCAGGGGCGGCGGTGCTCGGGCACCTTGCCGACGGCGGCCTCGGTGACCAGTGCGGTGGGCTCGCCGCGGCCGTCGACCACGACGATCGCACCGGCCTGCGCCTCGCGGGCCCGCCGCAGCGCCTCGCCGAGCGGGGTGTCGGCGGGGACCTCGACGAAGCGTCGGGCGAGGTCGCGCAGGGCGAGCCGGGGCAGGGCCTCGCGGAGCCGGGCGTTGCGGACGGCGCCGCTCGCCCCGTTCCAGATGATCACCGCGAGGACGGCGGCGAGGACGCCGTCGATCAGGCTGTCGGTGGTGGACTGCTGGGGGTCGCGGGAGGCGCTGTACAGCGGCAGCCCGAAGAGGACGAGCAGGGCGAGCCCGCGACCGACCCAGGCGGCGGCGACGGTGCCGGCCATCGGCCGGCCGGTGACGCCCCAGACGACGGCGCGCAGCATCCGGCCGCCGTCCAGCGGGAGGCCGGGCAGCAGGTTGAAGGCGGCGACGACGAGGTTGCTGACCATGAGGCCGGCGAGCAGCACGCCGGGCACGGTGTCGGTGTCGACGGCGGTGAGGGCGAGGTAGAAGGCGCCGCCGAGGACGAGCGAGAGCAGCGGGCCGACGAACGCCAGCCAGAACTCGCGGGCCGGGGTCTCGGCCTCCTTCTCGATCTCCGAGACGCCGCCGAAGAACTGCAGCTGGATCCGCCGCACCGAGAGCCGGTAGCGGAGGGCGACCACGGTGTGGGCGAGTTCGTGCACCAGGACGGAGGCGTAGAAGGCGACCGCGAAGGAGAAGGAGACCAGGTAGCGGGTGGCGCCGAGGTCGGGCAGCACCTCGCTGAGCCGGCCGCCGAACACCCAGGTGATCAGGGCGGCGATGACGAACCAGGAGGGCGTGACGTACACCGGGACGCCGAAGGGTCGGCCCATCAGGATGCCGCCGCGCGGCTCCGGCCGCTCGGGCCGGTCCGCCGACGGCTGGTCGGAGGTCCGCTGCCCCCTGGTGTCGCTCACCGCGTCCCCTTCGCTCTCGTCGTCCCCGCCGGTGCGCCGTGCTGTCGCGGCGCCGTGGCCCGCACCGTCGCGCCCACGCTACGTGATCTCCGTCCGGATGCCGCGCGCGCCCCTCGCGCCGCGCCCGCGGCGGCGGTCGGGTGCTGTCCGTACCTCGGTGATACCCCGGATGCGGTGCCTCCAGCGGTGTCGGTGTCAGCCGGGCGGCAGCGGGATGTGAGCGAGGGGCAATAGGGTCGGGGGCATGCACCAGACCGAGACCGAGCCGCCGACCCGGCCGGCCGCCGCGCCGACGGGCCTGTCGCCCTCGCGCGCCGGCGACTTCATGACCTGCCCGCTGCTGTACCGGCTGCGGGTGATCGACCGGCTGCCGGAGCCGCCGAGCGCGGCCGCCACCCGGGGCACGGTGGTGCACGCCGTGCTGGAGCGGCTCTTCGACCATCCGCCGGGCGAGCGGACGGCGGAGCTGGCGCGTTCGCTGCTGCGCCCGCAGTGGGAGCGGCTGCTGGGCGAGCGGCCGGAGCTGGCGCAGCTGTTCCCCGGCGACGAGGACGGTTCGGCGCTGGCGGGCTGGCTGGGCGACGCGGAGAAGCTGGTGGACCGCTGGTTCGGTCTGGAGGACCCGACCCGGCTGCACCCGGTGGAGCGCGAGCTGTACGTGGAGACGCCGCTGGAGCCGGGCGTGCTGCTGCGCGGCTACATCGACCGGGTGGACGTCGCGCCGACCGGTGAGGTGCGGCTGGTCGACTACAAGACCGGCCGGGCGCCCTCGCGGGACTTCGAGGGCAAGGCGATGTTCCAGATGAAGTTCTACGCCCTGGTGGTGTGGCGCTGGAAGGGCGTCGTCCCGCGCCGGCTGCAGCTGGTGTACCTGGGCGGCGGCGGGGACGTCGTCACGTACGACCCGGACGAGGCGGACCTGCTGTCGGTGGAGCGCAAGCTCAGGGCGCTGTGGGAGACCATCTCGCGGGCGGTGGCGACGGGCGACTTCCCGGCCACCCGCAACCGGCTGTGCGACTGGTGCGACCACAAGGCCCGGTGCCCGGAGTTCGGGGGCACTCCCCCGCCGTACCCGCTGCCGGTGCCGGTGCCGGTGCCGGTGCGGAGAACGACCGACGACGATCCCACGGGGGATCTCATGGTGAGCAAGGAGTCGTAGGTGACGATCCGAGTGCTGCTGGTCGACGACCAGCCGCTGCTGCGCACCGGCTTCCGGATGATCCTGGAGGCCGAGTCCGACCTGGTGGTGGTCGGGGAGGCCGGGGACGGCCAGCAGGCGCTGGAACAGGTCCGGGCGCTGCAGCCGGACGTGGTCCTGATGGACATCCGGATGCCGCGGATGGACGGGGTGGAGGCGACCCGGCGGATCGCCGGTCCGGGGCGGGACGGCCCGGCGAAGGTGCTGGTGCTGACCACCTTCGACCTGGACGAGTACGTGGTCGAGGCGCTGCGCGCGGGGGCCAGCGGCTTCCTGCTGAAGGACGTGCCGGCGGAGGAGCTGGTGCAGGCGATCCGGGTGGTCGCGGACGGTGCGGCGATGCTGGCGCCGTCGGTGACCCGCCGGCTGCTGGACATGTACGCCACCAAGCTGCCATCCGGCGAGGAGGCGCCGCCGCAGGCGCTGGGCGCGCTGACCGAGCGCGAGGTGGAGGTGCTGCGGCTGGTCGCCCGTGGCCTGTCGAACGCGGAGATCGCCGCCGAGCTGTTCGTCAGCGAGACGACGGTGAAGACGCACGTCGGGCACGTGCTGACGAAGCTGCAGCTGCGCGACCGGGTGCAGGCCGCGGTGTACGCGTACGAGTCGGGTCTGGTGCGCCCCGGCTCGATGTGAGCCGCCGGGTGCGGCGACGGCCCGCCTCCTCCGCTGCGGAGGGGGCGGGCCGCCGCCGTTCGGTCACTTGGTGCCGTTGCGGCCGATCTCCCAGAAGCGGAAGATCCCGGTGGTGTCGACGGTGCCGTCGACGCCGGTGATGTCGTTGCGCGAGGCGTAGAAGGACTTGGCCTGGAACAGCGGGATCACCGGGACGCCCTCGGCGACGATGTTCTGGATCTGGCCGTAGGCGCCGCCGGCGGAGCGGTCGGTCAGCTTGATGCTGGCGGGCACCAGCTTGCCGCTGATCCGCGGGTCGTCCCAGCCGTTGTGGAAGGCGCCGCCGTCGACCACGATCGGGCTGACGAAGTTGTCCGGGTCGGCGTAGTCGGGGGTCCAGCCGACGGTGTACGCCTGGTAGCTGCCGGCCTTCCAGCCCTCCTGGTACTTCTTCCAGTCGGGCTCCTGCTTGATGTCGACCTGGAAGACGCCGCCGTTCTCCAGGTCCTTCTTGATCTGCTCCATCTCGGCGGCGCCGGCCCGGGCGCGCGACCAGGTCAGGGTGATCTTGACCGGGGTGGAGATCTTCGCGTTGGAGAGGATCTTCTTCGCCTTGTCGACGCTCGGGTCGCCGTAGCGGTCCGCGAAGGAGGTGTTGTGCCCGGTGATGCCGGCCGGCACCAGCGAGTACAGCGGCTGGACGGTGTTGGCGTACACCGTGCGGGAGAGCGCCTTGCGGTCGATCAGCTGGGCGACCGCCTGGCGGACGGCCGGGTTGCCGGTGACGGCGTCCTTGGTGTTGAGGACCAGGTAGCGGGTCTCGGCGCTCTCGCCCTCGGCGACCTTGAGGTCGCCCTTGCCGGCCATCTGGTCGTCCTTGATCTTGGCGCCGGCCGAGGGCTCCAGGCTGTTGTCGGCGAGGTCGACCTCGCCCTTCTCCAGCGCGCTCTTCAGCTCGTCCGGTGCGTTGAAGTAGCGCAGCGCGAACTTGCCGCTGGTCGGCTTGTTGTCGCCCTTGTACTCGCTGTTGGCGGAGAGGGAGACCTTGCCCGGGTTCTCGCCGCCCTCGATGGTGGCGATCGAGTCGATCTTGTACGGGCCGGAGCCGACCAGCTTGTCGTTGGCGAGCAGCGCGTCGGCCGGGAAGACCTGGTGGTCGACGATCGAGCCGGCCGCCGAGGCGAGCTTCGCCGGGAGGACGGCGTCCGGGGCCTTGAGGTGGAAGACCACCTTGTCCTGGCCCTTGGCCTCGACGGACTTGATGGTGGAGAGCAGCGAGGCGGGGCCGCTCGGGTCGTTGATCTTCAGCATCCGCTGGACCGAGAAGACGACGTCCTCGCTGGTCAGCGCGTGGCCGTTGGAGAACTTCAGCCCGCTGCGCAGGGTGCACGCGTAGGTGATCGCGTCACCGCCGGTGAAGCCGCAGGACTGCGCGGCCTCCGGCTGCGGCACGGTCGCGCCGGGCGGGAAGCTCAGCAGCGACTGGAAGGTGTTGTTCAGCACCAGCCAGGAACCGGCGTCGTAGGCACCGGCCGGGTCGAGCACGCTGGTCACGTTGGTGGTGCCCATGGTGATCGCGGACGGCGAGTCCTTGCCGGTGACGGCCTTGGTCGCGGAGGCGCAGCCGGCGGCCGAGGACGCGACCATGACGGCGCAGCCGAGCACGGCCAGGCGGTGGGCTGAAGACATGCGGGATGGATTCCTTCTCCGTGCGGCCGGGCTTGTGGGGAGGCGCCGGTAGGGTGCCGTCACGGGCCGCGACCCAGGGTGGCGGGCGCGGCTGCGACGGTCCGTTGGTCCCCTTTTCGGGGAATGACCGGAAGTAGCGTGCCATATCGACCACGCACCGCCTCGCACGCGTGCGCGAGGGCCGGGTTCCCGGGGCTCCCGCCGGTCCCCGCAGACCGGCGTTCTGTCACCCGATGTCCGTTTTCTCCGTCAGGCCCAGCACGGTCCGTCGCCGGGGCGCCGCAGCCAGAGAGCGGCACCGCACGGAAAAGAGAGCGAACTCACACCCGGGCGGCGATCAGCGCGTGCAGCAGCTCCAGATCGACCTGCTCCAGCGAGCCGAGGACGGTGCGTCCGGGGGCGGGCTCGATGGCGGCGACCGAGGGCACCGCGATGACCTGGCAGCCGGCGGCCTCGGCGGCGAGCACCCCGGTCGGGGCGTCCTCGATGACCACGCAGCGGGCCGGGTCGGCGCCGAGCCGGGCGGCGGCGGTGAGGTACGGGTCGGGGTGCGGCTTGGTGCGCGGCACCTCGTCGCCGGCCACCGAGAAGGCGAAGTGGTGGGCGCCGAGGCTGCGCAGCACGATGTCGATGACGTGCCGGTGCGAGGCGGAGACCAGGGCGGCGGGGACGCCGTGCGCGGCCAGGGTGTTGAGCAGCCGTTCGGCGCCGGGCATCAGCGGCACGCCGCCGGCCAGCAGGTCGACGAAGCGCTGGTTGATCAGGACGGTCAGCTCGGCCGGGGTGTGCGGCACGGCCGTCCGGGAGAGCAGGTAGTCGATGACGCGGGTCATCGGTCCGCCGACGACGTGGGCGCGGTCGGCCTCGTCGAGGACGTGGCCGAACTCGGCGAAGAGCGACGCCTCGGCCTGCCACCAGAAGTCCTCGGTGTCGACGAGCGTGCCGTCCATGTCGAGCAGCACGGCCTGCAGGCCGCCGCCGGTCCCGCCGAGGCTCTCGGTGAGGGTCGAGATGGTCGTCATGGCATGGTCCCTTCGCCGGGTGGGGTCCCGTCCGCACGGGTGGCCGGGCGGGGCCGGGGATGGCACAGGCCGGCCCGCTTGTGAGCGGACCGGCCCGTTCAGGATCATTCAGGATACGCCCGCCGACCGGAAATGTGCCGAACGGAGCGCAGCGGACGGGTTACCTGGCGTTGAAGTACTTCGCCTCGGGGTGGTGGATGACGATGGCGTCGGTGGACTGCTCGGGGTGCAGCTGGAACTCCTCGGAGAGCACCACGCCGATCCGCTCGGGCTTCAGCAGCTCGGCGATCTTGGCGCGGTCCTCCAGCTCCGGGCAGGCCCCGTAGCCCAGCGAGAAGCGGGCGCCGCGGTACTTCAGGGCGAACATGTCGCGGACGTCCTGCGGGTCCTCGTCGCCGAAGCCGAGCTCGTAGCGGACCCGGGCGTGCCAGAACTCGGCGAGCGCCTCGGCCAGCTGCACCGACAGGCCGTGCAGCTCCAGGTAGTCGCGGTAGGCGTTGGCGGCGAACAGCTCGTTCGCGGCCTCGGAGACCCGGTTGCCCATGGTGACCACCTGCAGCGCCACCACGTCCCGCTCGCCGGAGTCCTCCGGGCGGAAGAAGTCGGCCAGGCAGAGCCGGCGGCCGCGGCGCTGCCGCGGGAAGGTGAACCGGGTCCGCTCGGAGCCGTCCTCGTTGTGGACGATCAGGTCGTCGCCCTTGGAGTTGGCCGGGAAGTAGCCGTAGATCACGGCGGGCTCCAGCCAGCCCTCGGTCTGCAGCCGGTCCAGCCACATCCGCAGCCGCGGCCGGCCCTCGGTCTCCACCAGCTCCTCGTACGAGGGGCCGTCGCCGGTGCGCGAGGCCTTCAGGCCCCACTGGCCCTTGAACAGCGCGTCCTCGTCCAGCCAGGAGGCGTAGTCCGCGAACGGGATGCCCTTGACGATCCGGTCGCCCCAGAACGGCGGCACCGGCACCCGGTTGTCGACGGCCACGTCGGAGCGGACCTGGCCGAGGTTGACCTCCTCGACCTCCTCCACCTCGACCCGGGCGTGCCGGCGCTGCCGCAGCTCCGGCAGGGCCGCACCGGGCACGCCGCGCTTGACCGCGACCAGCGCGTCCATCAGCTTGAGGCCCTCGAAGGCGTCCCGGGCGTAGCGGACCTCGCCCTGGTAGACCTCGTGCAGGTCCTGCTCGACGTAGGCGCGGGTGAGCGCGGCGCCGCCGAGGATCACCGGGAAGTCGGCGGCCAGGCCGCGCTGGTTCAGCTCCTCCAGGTTCTCCTTCATGATCACCGTGGACTTGACCAGCAGTCCGGACATGCCGATGACGTCCGCCCGGTGCTCCTGCGCCGCCTCCAGGATCGCCGAGACCGGCTGCTTGATGCCGAGGTTGACGACGTTGTAGCCGTTGTTCGACAGGATGATGTCGACCAGGTTCTTGCCGATGTCGTGGACGTCGCCCTTCACGGTGGCGAGCACGATGGTGCCCTTGCCCTCCGAGTCGGACTTCTCCATGTGCGGCTCCAGGTGGGCCACCGCGGACTTCATCACCTCGGCGGACTGCAGCACGAACGGCAGCTGCATCTGGCCGGAGCCGAACAGCTCGCCGACCACCTTCATGCCGGCCAGCAGCGTGTCGTTGATGATCTCCAGGGCCGGACGGGCCGTCAGCGCCTCGTCCAGGTCGGCCTCCAGGCCGTTGCGCTCGCCGTCGACGATCCGCCGCTGCAGGCGCTCCTCCAGCGGCAGCGCCGCCAGCTCCTCCGCCTTGGACGCCCTCACCGAGGCCGAGGAGACGCCCTCGAACAGCTCCAGCAGGCGCTGCAGCGGGTCGTAGCCGTCCCGGCGGCGGTCGTACACCAGGTCCAGCGCGACCTCGCGCTGCTCCTCGGGGATCCGCGCGATCGGCAGGATCTTGGAGGCGTGCACGATCGCCGAGTCCAGGCCGGCCTCCACGCACTCGTGCAGGAAGACCGAGTTCAGCACCACGCGGGCGGCCGGCGAGAGACCGAAGGAGATGTTGGACAGGCCGAGCGTGGTCTGCACCTGCGGGCGGCGGCGCTTCAGCTCGCGGATCGCCTCGACGGTCTCGATGCCGTCCCGGCGGGACTCCTCCTGGCCGGTGCCCAGGGTGAAGGTGAGGCAGTCGACCAGGATCGACGACTCGTCGATGCCGTACTCGGTGGTGAGCTGCTCGATCAGCCGCTCGGCGATGGCGACCTTCTTGTCGGCGGTGCGGGCCTGGCCCTCCTCGTCGATGGTCAGCGCGATCAGGCCGGCGCCGTGCTCGCGGGCGAGCGAGGCGATCCTGCCGAAGCGGGTCTCGGGGCCGTCGCCGTCCTCGTAGTTGACCGAGTTGAGCACCGCGCGGCCGCCGAGCGCCTCCAGGCCGGCCCGCAGCACCTCCGGCTCGGTGGAGTCCAGCACCAGCGGCAGGGTCGAGGCGGTCGCCAGCCGGGTGGCGACCTCCCGCATGTCGGCGACGCCGTCCCGGCCGACGTAGTCGACGCACAGGTCGAGCAGGTGGGAGCCGTCCCGGATCTGGTCGCGGGCGATCTCCACGCAGGCCTGCCAGTCCTCGGCGAGCATCGCCTCGCGGAACTTCTTGGAGCCGTTGGCGTTGGTGCGCTCGCCGATCGCCAGGTAGGAGAGGTCCTGACGGAAGGGCACCGACTGGTAGAGCGAGGCGGCGGCCGCCTCCGGCTTCGGGTCGCGGGCCACCACCGGGCGGCCCTGGACGCGCTCGACCACGTGCCGCAGGTGCTCGGGGGTGGTGCCGCAGCAGCCGCCGACCAGCGACAGGCCGTACTCGCGCACGAAGGTCTCGTGGGCGTCCGCCAGCTCCTCGGGGCTCAGCGGGTAGTGCGCGCCGTCCTTGCCGAGGACGGGCAGGCCGGCGTTGGGCATGCAGGAGAGGCCGACCTTGGCGTTCTTCGCCAGGTAGCGCAGGTGCTCGCTCATCTCGGCGGGGCCGGTGGCGCAGTTCATGCCGATGTAGTCGATGCCCAGCGGCTCCAGGGCGGTCAGCGCCGCACCGATCTCCGAGCCGAGCAGCATGGTGCCGGTGGTCTCCACCGTCACCTGGGCGAGCACCGGCAGGTCCAGGCCCGCCTCGGCGAGCGCCTGCTTGACGCCCAGCACGGACGCCTTGGTCTGCAGCAGGTCCTGGCTGGTCTCGATCAGCAGGGCGTCGGCGCCGCCGGCGATCAGGCCGGCCGCGTTCTGCCGGAAGCCCTCGCGGATCACCTCGAAGGTGGTGTGGCCCAGGGTCGGCAGCTTGGTGCCGGGGCCGATCGAGCCGAGCACCCAGCGGGTCCGGCCGTCCCGGGCGGTGAACTCGTCGGCCGCCTCGCGGGCGATCCTCGCGCCGGCCTCGGACAGCTCGACGATGCGGTCGGCGATCTCGTACTCGCCGAGCGCGGCGTGGTTGGCGCCGAAGGTGTTGGTCTCCACGCAGTCCACGCCGACGGCGAAGTACGCGTCGTGGACCGAGCGCACGATGTCCGGGCGGGTGACGTTGAGGATCTCGTTGCAGCCCTCCAGCTGCTGGAAGTCCTCCAGGGTCGGGTCCTGCGCCTGCAGCATCGTGCCCATCGCGCCGTCGGCCACCACGACGCGGGTGGCGAGGGCTTCGCGGAGGGCGTTCGCACGCTCCTGGTGGGCGGCGGCTGCGGCGGACGAGGGGACGGCTGTGGCCATGGGGCGACTCCCTGGGTGCGACGGCTGTCGGCTATGCGTCCCCTCCTGGTTCGGGGATGCACGCCGTCAGGGTATCCGGACACCTGCCCGGCGACGGAACCCGTTCCGCATCCTGGGCGTCCTGTCCACCTGAACGGACGGGACGGGAGGGGCCGGGTGCCACGGAGGATCACCGCGCCGGCGGCGTGGCTGCACAGGCTGCGGCCCGGACGGAGCAGGCGACGGCGGCTCACCGTCGCCGTCCTCGCCGTCCTCGGCCTGCTGCTCCTTCCGGTGGGCGGCGCCGCCGTCGCCCTCCGCCTCCAGTACGTGGGCGAACCGTCCGCCGAGGCCAGGACGCGGGACCGCGACGCCCTCTGGCTCGGCCACGCCTGGGTGGACGGGCGGCGCACCGACGCCGACCTCACCGCACTCGCCGCCCGCCTCGCCGGCACCGGCGTCCACGACCTGTACGTGCACACCGGGCCGCTCGCGCACGACGGCTCGCTCGACCCCGCGCTCGCCCCGCAGGCCCGGTGGTTCCTGGACGGCGTCCACCGCCGGCTGCCCGGCCTGCGGGTGCAGGCCTGGCTCGGCGACGTGGTCGCCCCGGAGAAGGACGGCCTCCACCTGGACCGGCCCGAGGTCCGGACCCGGATCACCGTCGCCACCGTGCAGACCCTGGCCCTCGGGTTCGAGGGCGTGCACTTCGACCTCGAACCCGTCCGCTCGGGGTCGGCCGGCTTCCTCGCCCTGCTCGACCAGGTCCGCCCGCTCACCGCGGCCTCCGGGGTGCCGCTCTCCGTCGCAGCCCCGCAGATCGACCCCGTCCCCGGGCTGCACCGGGTCGGACTCGCGGTCGCCGACCACGGCAAGTGGTGGTCGAAGGAGTACTTCGCCGACGTCGCCCGGCGGGTCGACCAGATCGCGGTGATGAGCTACGACACCGGGATGCCGCTGGAGTCGCTGTACGGCGGCTACGTCGCCCGGCAGACCGAACTCGCGTTGGCCGCCACCCCGGACTCGGTGGACCTGCTGATGGGCCTGCCCGCGTACTGGCAGGACGACTTCGGCCACCGCGGCTCCGCCGAGACCGTCGCGGCGGCCGTCCGCGGCGCCCGGCTCGCCCTCGGCCGCAGCGGACGGCAGTCCTTCGGCCTCGCGCTGTACGTCGACTTCACCGCCACCCCGGCCGACTGGAACGCCTACCGCAACGGCTGGTGCCGCTGAGCGCCGCCCGGGTTAGGCTGCGGCCATGACCGAACCGGCCCTGTACGCAGCGGAACTGACGACCGATCACCTCGTCCTGCGGCGGCCGGTCCCGACGGACGTGGCGGCGATCCTGGCCGTCCACCGCGACCCGCGGACCTGCCGGCACAACCCCTCCGACGCGCTGCGCACCAGGGCCGAGGCCGAGTGGCTGTACCGGCGCTGGGACGAGCGGTGGCAGCGCAGCGGCTTCGGGTACTGGGTGGTGCGCGGCCGCGGGGCGGAGCAGCCGCTCGGCTTCTGCGGGGTGAAGCCCACCGTGCTGGGCGGGCTGCGCGGGCTCAACCTCTTCTACCGCTTCGACCCGGCCTGCTGGGGCCGGGGCGTGGCCGGCGAGGCCGCCACCGCGGTCGTCGCCTGGGCCGGCCGGGAGCTGCCGCGGCTGCCGCTGATCGCCCGGATACGCCCGGAGAACCTGGCCTCCCAACGCGTCGCCGAGAAGGCCGGCCTGACCCGCGCCGCCCACCTGGACGAGATCGGCGAGGACGGCCTCGACTGGATCTGGGCCCGCAACCTGCCGTAGCAGGCGCCCCTGGCCGGCTTTCCCGATCCCGCATCGCCAGCCACCCCGGATCGCGCAGTCCTCCCCCGGCCTCCGGCCGGGAGGTGCCCCCACGCGCCCCCGTGGCGTCACAGCGGGGTGCTGTGCAGGGCGATCAGCAGGCGCCAGACCCGGCCGGCGAAGGTGGGCGGGTCGGCGGCGATCAGGCCGTGCAGCCAGTCGGCGAGCAGGCCGGTGAAGGCCGCGGCGACCGCGGAGGCCACCGTGTCGGCGTGCGGGGCGCCGGCCCGTTCGCGTTCGGTGCGGCTGCGCTCCCGCAGTCGCCTGTGCATGAGGTCGCCGAGCGGGCCGCCGCCGCCCGGGTCGAGCAGGCCCCGGTAGAGGGCGGCGTGCCCGGCGGCGTCCGCCAGGAAGGCGGTGAGCGCGGCGGGCGGCGCCGCCGGGTCGACCGGGCCGCGCCAGTCGTGCAGGGCGTCGACGGCGGCCTCGACCACCTCCCCGCAGGCGTCGACGGCGAGCGCCCGCAGGTCCTCGTAGTGCAGGTAGAAGGTGGCCCGGCCGAGGCCCGCGCGGCGGACCACGGCCGAGACGCTCACCTCGGCCAGGGGCCGTTCGCCGCACTCGGCGAGCAGTGCGCCGCGCAGGGCGGCCCTGGTGCGCTCGGCGCGGGGGTCGTTCATCCGGCGGCCAGTACGGCGGCGAGGGCGACGGCTCCGGGCAGGGCCTGGGCGACCAGGATCCGCCGGTTGGCGGTGGCGCCGCCGTACAGGCCGGCGACCACGACGCAGCTCAGGAAGAAGACCTGGGCGTCGTGGCCGACCGGGTCGGCGGCGATCAGGCCCCAGACCAGGCCGGCCGCCAGGAAGCCGTTGTAGAGGCCCTGGTTGGCGGCGAGCGGCGCGGTCGCCTTCGCGAGGCCGGCGTCGAAGCCGGAGAGGCTCCGGCCCGGGGAGCGCTCCCAGAGGAACATCTCCAGCACCAGGATGTACGCGTGCAGTGCGGCCACCAGGCCGACCAGGACGTTCGCCGCCGTTTGCATGGATCACTCCGATTTCATGGACACCTGTCCATCAATCATAGACGAGTGTCCAGGAACTCCAGCCACACCGCGGTGTCGGACGGCAGCCCGCCCTCCGCGAGGGCTCCGCTGCTGAGCACCGGACGGGCGCCCTCGGGCAGCGGCACCGGCTGCTCGCCGAGGTTCACCAGGCAGCCGAACCCTCCGGCCCGCCGGAAGGCCAGCACCTCCGGGCCGGAGGGCAGCCAGTCGAAGCCGCCGGTGATCCGCTCGCGGCGGATCCGCAGCGCGGCGCGGTAGAGCTCCAGCATCGAGTCCGGGTCGCCGGTCTGCGCCGCCACGGTGAGCGCGCCCCAGCCGGCCGGCTGCGGCAGCCAGGGCTCGGCACCGTCGGGTGCGAAGCCGTACGGCGGCAGGGTGCCGGACCACGGGATCGGGACGCGGCAGCCGTCGCGGCCGGGGTCGGTGCCGCCCGAGCGGAAGTGCATCGGGTCCTGCAGGCTGCCGAGCGGCAGGTCCTCGACCTCGGGCAGGCCGAGCTCCTCGCCCTGGTAGAGGTAGAGCGAGCCGGGCAGCGCCAGCGAGAGCAGTGCGGCGGCGCGCGCCCGGCGCAGGCCCAGGTCCGGGTCGGTCGGGGTGCCGAAGCGCTTGGTGGCGAACTGGAAGCGGGTGTCCTCGCGGCCGTAGCGGGTGACGGTGCGGGTGACGTCGTGGTTGGCGAGCACCCAGGTGGCCGGGGCGCCGACCGGGGCGTGCGCGGCCAGCGTGCCGTCGATCGAGGCGCGCAGTTCGGCGGCCGACCACGGGCGGGCCAGGAAGTCGAAGTTGAAGGCGGTGTGCAGCTCGTCCGGGCGCAGGTAGCGGGCGAACCGCTCGGTGTCCGGCACCCAGATCTCGCCGATCAGGACGCGCGGCTCCTCGTAGGAGTCCGCGATCGCCCGCCAGGAGCGGTAGATCTCGTGCAGGTCGTCGCGGTCGACGAACGGGTGGGTGTCGACGCCGGGTTCGAAGTCGGGCAGGCCCGGCTCCTTGGTCAGCAGGCCGGCCGAGTCGATCCGCACGCCGGCGGCGCCGCGGTCGAACCAGAAGCGCAGGATCTCCTCGTGCTCCCGGCGGACCAGCGGGTGCGCCCAGTTGAGGTCGGGCTGCTCGGTGGCGAACAGGTGGAGGTACCACTGCCCGTCCTCGATCCGCGTCCACGGGCAGCCGCCGAACTCCGACTTCCAGTCGTTGGGCGGCAGTTCGCCGTGCTCTCCGCGGCCCTCGGTGAAGTGGAAGAGGTCGCGCTCGGGGCTGCCGATGCCGGCCGCGAGGGCCGCCCGGAACCACGGGTGCCGGTCGGACACGTGGTTGGGCACGATGTCCACGACGGTGCGGATGCCGAGGTCGCGGGCCTCCGCGATCAGCTTCTCGGCCTCCTCCAGGGAGCCGAAGACCGGGTCGATGGCGCGGTAGTCGGCGACGTCGTAGCCGCCGTCCTTCAGCGGGGAGGGGTACCAGGGGTTGAACCAGACGGCGTCGAAGCCGAGTTCGGCGAGGTACGGGAGCCGGGCGCGGATCCCCGCCAGGTCACCGGTGCCGTCGCCGTTGCCGTCGGCGAAGCTGCGCGGGTAGACCTGGTAGATCGCCGCGTCTCGCCACCAGTCCCGGCGGTCGGGCTGCTGTACCACGGTGGGTAGTCCTTTCGAGAAATGACGGGCCGTCAGCCCTTGAGCCCGCCCGAGGTCAGGCCGGCCATGATGTTGCGCTGGAAGATCAGGAAGAACACGATGGTCGGCACCGAGGCGATGGCCAGGGCGGCGATCACGACGTTCTGCGGCACGCCGATGGACAGCGAGTTGATGCCGATGTTGAGCGGCTGGTTCTTCGGGTCCGGCTGGACCAGCAGCGGCCACAGGAAGTCCTTCCAGACGTTCACCACCGCGAAGATGGAGACCACGCCGAGGATCGGCCGGGACATCGGCAGCACGATCGACCACAGCGCCCGCAGCGGCGACGCGCCGTCGATGGCGGCGGCGGCCATCAGCTCCTCCGGCACCGAGTCGAAGAAGCGCTTCAGCAGGAAGATGTTGAAGGCGTTCGCCACGGTGGGCAGCCAGATCGCCCACGGGGTGTTGATCAGGTTGAGGTGCAGCAGCGGCAGGTCCAGCACGGTGAGGTACTGCGGCACGATCAGCACGGTGGACGGGATCATCAGCGTCGCCAGCATCATGCCGAGGATCAGGTTGCCGAGGACGGGCCGCAGCTTGGAGAGCGCGTAGGCCGCGGCCACGTCGAAGACCAGCTGGAAGGCGAGCGCCCCGAACGCGTAGTACAGCGTGTTGAAGAGCAGCCGGCCCATGTTGAGCTTGGACCACGCCTCGGTGTACGTGTCGGTGTGGACCTGGTGCGGGTAGAAGGTCGGCGGGCTCTGGATGACCTCCTGGGTGGACTTCAGTCCGCCGGTCACCAGCCAGTAGAGCGGGCCGAGGAAGACCAGGGTGAATGCCACGATCACCAGGACGAGGACGGTCCGGTAGACCGCCTTGCCGAACGGGCGGTTCAGCTGCGTCTCGGAGATCAGGGTACGGGTGGAGGTGTCTGCCATGGCGGTGCTCCCGTCCTAGTCGTTGGTGCGGCTCAGGCGCACGTACAGCGCGGAGAAGCCGGCGAGTACGAGCAGCATGACCAGGCCGAGCGCCGAGGCGCTGCCGTAGTTGTTGAAGCTGAAGGCGTACTGGTAGATGAGGTTGACGACGGTCAGCGTCGAGTTCTGCGGGCCGTTGCCGCCGGTCAGCAGGTAGGGCTCGACGAAGACCTGCATGGTGGCGACGATCTGCAGCAGCAGGAGCAGCGAGAGGATCAGCCGGGTCTGCGGGATCGTGACGTGCCAGATCCGGCGCAGCAGGCCGGCGCCGTCGAGTTCGGCGGCCTCGTAGAGCTCGCCCGGGATGCCCTGCAGGGCCGCCAGGTAGATCAGGGTGGCGCCGCCCATGTTCATCCAGGTGGCCGCGATGACGACCGAGGGCATGGACGTGGTGGGCGAGTTGAGCCAGGCCGAGGTCGGCAGGTGGAGCGCCTTGAGGATCGCGTTGAACAGGCCGTAGCCGGGGTCGTAGAAGTACTTGAAGAGCAGCACCGAGGCGACCGGAGGGAGCATCACCGGCAGGTAGACCAGGATCCGCAGGTAGGCCTTGGCGTGGCGGAGCTCGTTCAGCAGGACGGCGACGACGAACGGCACCGCGAAGCCGAGCACCAGGGCGAGCACCGTGAACAGCAGGGTGTTGCGCCAGGCGTGCCAGAAGTCCGGGTCCGCGAAGATGCGGTCCAGGTTCTCCGTGCCGACCCAGGTGGTCCTTCCGCGCTTGGTCTTCTGGAAGCTCATGATCACTTCGCGGACCATCGGGTACCACGAGAAGTACGCGAAGCAGAGCAGGGCACCGAGCAGGAAGCCATGGCCGGTGAGGTGCCTGCGGATGCGCTGACGGAGGGCGGCGCGGCCCTGCGAGGGATCGGCGTGCGCCGGTGGCTCGGTCTTCCGGCGGGCGGAGACGCTGATCGCTGCCATGGGGTTACTCCCGGTCGGTCGGAGGGTGTGGCTCGGGCGTGCGTGGGGGCCGGCCCGCCGGCCGGCCCCCACCGGCCGTCACTGGAGGTTGGCCAGCACCTGGTTGACCTGGCTCTCGGCGTCCGAGAGCAGCTTGTCGACGTTGGCGTTCTTGTCGGTCAGGACGGCCGAGACGGCGCCGTCGAGGACCTTGTAGATCTGCTGGGCGTTGGCGGGCTCGGTCTTGCCGGGCACCGAAGTGGCCAGGTACGGCGCGTAGTTCTGCACCGGGACGGTGGCGCTGGCGGCCTTGGCCTTGTTGTCGGCGTCCAGGGTGGAGCCGCCGAACAGGAAGGGCTGCGGCAGGCCGACCGGCAGGCCGTCGGCCTTGGTGCGGGCGTAGTCGAACTGGCCCTTGCCCATGGTCAGCCACTTGAAGTTGACCCAGGCGATGCCGGCCTTGATCTGGTCCGGGGTGGAGCCCTTCTTGAACATGTAGTCGGCGCCGCCGAGCAGGGCGCCCTTGCCGCCGGGCATCGGGCCCATGCCGTAGTCCTCGTAGTTGCCCTTGAGGGTCTGCACCATGTAGGTGATGTCGTCCGGCGCGCCGACGTACATGCCGAGCTTGTCGGTCGACATCTGGGTCATCAGGTCGGGCCACTTGAGGCTCTGGGTGGCGCCCATGGTGTTGTCGGTCCAGCGCATGTCGTACAGGTTCTGCAGGACCTGCTTGCCCTCGGGCGTGTTGAAGGCGGCCTTCTTGCCGTCCTCGGTGGTCATCGAGCCGCCGAGGCCGTAGAGCTCGGCGGTGAAGTGCCAGCCGCCCTGGTTGGTGGCGCTGTAGTCGCCGTAGCCGTTGACGCCGTTGCCGAGCGCCGCGATCTTCTTGGCGGCCTCGCGGATCTCGGCCCAGGTGGTCGGCGGCTTCTCCGGGTCGAGGCCGGCCTGCTTGAAGAGCTTGCGGTTGTACAGCAGGCCCATCTTGTAGTTGGTGGTGGGCAGACCGTAGAGCTTGCCCTCCGAGGTCAGGGTCTTCATGACGGACGGGTCGATGTCCTTGAGCGCGGGCACCGTCTGCTCGTTGACGTAGGCCGAGATGTCCTCGGCCTGGTCGGCGTCGAGCACCTGGTCCAGGTCGGTGAAGTACGTGTAGAAGACGTCCGGCTGGGTCTTGCCCTTGAGCTGCGCGGTGAAGGAGGCCGGCTCCTCGCAGGGGGAGGCGTCCTTCGCGTTGATCGTGACGTTCGGGTAGAGCTTGTTGAACGCCGCGACGTCCTCGGACCACTGCTTGCGCTCGGCCGGCTTGGTGGTCGGCGGCTGGCAGTCGATGCTGATGGTGACCTTGGTGTTCGGGTCGAGGGAGGCACTGGCCGCGGGCTTGCCGGAGTCCCCGGAGTTGCCGGTGTCGGAGCCGGAGGAGCACGCGGCAGCGGTGAGGGCGAGGCCCGCGGCGGCGGCGAGGGCGACGGTTCTGCGGAGGAGCCGGTCTCTGGTCATGCGGATGGACCCTTTCAAGCACGTGTGGGCTGCGCCTGGGCGCGGGGGTGCCCGTGGATTTCCGGTGGGGGGCCGGCCCCGGAAGACGTCCGGGAGCCGGGGAAGCGTGCGAGGCCGGGGCACGGTCGCTGTGTCTGGCAGCAGCGCCGGCCGGTGTCGACTACTTAACCAGCCTCGACAGATGTCCACAAGATGTCGACTGAATTTCGCAAAAAGACGACACTGGCAACGCAGGTTTGCGTGACCGATCCGGCGGTCGCATGGTCGCCGCGCCCCGCCCGCCACCTGCCGAAAGGCCCCCCACGGAGCCCCGGAAGCCCTTGCCGGGCCTGGTGGCACCGGGTTGCGCAACCATCCGCGCAAGCGGCCCGCAGGGCCCGCAAGCGGCTGCAGGAAACACCGAAGCAGGGCGGGCCGATGGGCGCCCGCCCTGCTTCGTTTGCGCAATCGTTACGGGTTGACGGTGATCTTGAAGGTGGACGTGGTGTTCTGGATGTCCTTGAAGTTGCCGCTCATGGTGAGGTTGTTGAAGACCGCCTCACCCACCGCCGGGCCCTGGCCCGCCTCGGGCATCTCGTTGGCCCAGACGCCGTAGCCGGACTTGGCGTCGAAGGCGTCGCCGCTCTTCTTGGCGCCGGTGATCGAGACGTTGGTGAAGACGGTGTCCTTCACCGGGTTCTCCGGCTGGCTGCCGGTGTACTTGGTCTGGAACATGATGCCGCTGTAGGTCGGGTCGACGATGTCGACGTCGCTCACGCGGATGCCCTGGAAGACCTTGGAGGCCGAGAAGACCCAGATCGCCGGGAAGACCTGCTGGCCCCAGAAGTGGCCGCCGGACCGGACGATCGTCATGTTCTGCAGGTTCGTCGTGGGCGAGGCGCCGAAGCCGTTCATCGGGTAGCCGAAGTCCAGCGACGAGATGGTCACGCCGGAGTAGCAGAGGGTGTCCGCGATGTAGATGTTGCGGAAGGTGTTGGCGTAGCCGCCGTACACCGCGATGCCCGCCGCACGCCAGGTCAGGATGGTGGTGAGGTTCTCGAAGACGTTGTTCTTCTCGTCGGCGCCGCCGGCGTCGATGGCGGAGAACAGCGCGAAGGAGTCGTCACCGGTGGCCCGCGCCTCGTTGTTCGAGATGAGGTTGTCGGTGGAGCCGTTGGTCATGTTGATGCCGTCGGCGAAGGTGTCGCGGATCCGCGAGTTGGTGATCCGCATGCTGTCGGTGTTGGCACCCCAGTACATGCAGACCATGTGCTCGGTCCAGATGTTGTCGATCGTGATGTTCGCGACGTTGGAGAAGTCGAACACCTTGCCGGGGCCGTCGATCCGCGAGGTGTAGTTGCCGAAGTACGCGAAGCCCGAGAAGGTCGAACCGTTCGCGGTGGCCTCGGCGCGGAAGCCGACGTCGGTGTTGCTCTGCGAGGCGGGCGCGTAGAACCGGGTGAACCAGGGGCCTGCGCCGACGACCTTGACCGCCTTGCCGTAGACCTGGAGCTTGTTGGCGGTCTGGTAGTCGCCCGCGGGCAGGTAGACGCCGACGTAGGTGCCGGTGGTGTCCATCCGGACCTTGTCCAGGGCGTTCTGCACGTCCTGGTGGGTGAAGCCGGTCGGGACGACGTACTTCGCCGGGTCCGGGTTGGCGATCTGGGTGGCCTGCTCCAGGCTCACGAAGTCGATCGCGTACTGGCTGGTGTTGGCCGGGTCCTTCTGCAGCTTGATCTTGTGACCGGCCGGCACGGTGGTGCCGAGCAGCAGGTTGGCCTCGTCGTAGACGTGCCGCTGCCCGCCGGAGCCGGGCGAGTTGCCGGGCGCGGTCTCGCTGCCGTACAGCCAGGCGTACTTGGACGTCAGGTCGATCGCCTTGAGGAAGGTGCCGTCGACGTAGACGTTCAGCGTGGCGTTGGTGCCGTCGCCGCTCGCACTGTCCGGGATCGAGAAGCGGGTGACCAGCGTGTTGGTGGCCGCCTTGGTGGTGAACTCCACCGAGGAGCCGGTCGAGTTGAGCGTCACGGCCTTGCGGCCGGAGGCCTCGCCGGCCAGGTCGCCGATGGTGCGGTTCGGGCCGACCACGGCCGCCCCGCCGCCCAGCACGCCGTCCTCGGCCTCGTAGGTGTCGAAGGGCATGTTGGCGCCGCGGCCGATGTACAGGCCCTGGCTGCTGGTGTTGTTGGCCTGCTTGACCGGCAGCTCGTTGGCGTCGGTGGCGATGACCGTCTTCACCGTGTACTTGCCGTTGACGGCCGTCCAGCTGCCCAGCGACACCGGGGAGGTGGTGGCGCCGGGGGCGATCGCGCCGCTGTAGGAGCCGGTCAGCGTCTTGACGGCGTTGCCTTGGGCGTCGAGCACGGTCAGGGTGATCCCGTGGGCGCCGGAGGCGGCCGCCGAGGTGCCCTGGTTCTTGATCGCCACGGTGAAGTTGACCGCGTTGCCGGCCGCCGGGTTGGACGGCGACCAGGAGACCGGCGCGGCCACCAGGTCGGAGCTGGCCACCTGGTTGACCACCAGGTCGCTCGCCGCCGTCCAGGTGTTGTTGGTCTCGTCCTGCTCGATGACGGCGTTGGACTCGTCGACCTTGGCGGTGAGCTGGTAGCTGCCCGAGTTCTGCGCCGGGACGCTCACGTTGACGGTGCTGGAGGCACCCGCGGCGAGCGCGCCGACCTGGGCGGTGCCGACCTTGGTGGAGCCCAGGTACAGGTTGACCGAGGTGGCGGCGGAGGCGGCGTTGCCCTGGTTCTTCACCGTGGTGGCGAGGGTCAGGGCGTCGGTCTCGACCGGGCTGGCCGGGGAGACGGTGGTGCCGGTGACGGTCAGGTCCGGGTTGGGGGCGGGCACGCCGACCACCTGGAACTCGGCGACCTGGCCGGCGCTGGAGCCGGTGTTGCTGGTGATCTTCAGCTGGACGTCGGCGACCCGGGCGCCGACCGGGATGGTCACCGTGTTGCCGGAGGCCGGGTCGAAGCCGTACGGCTTCGCGGCGACCAGGGTGGTGAAGGTCGAGCTGTTCTGCTCGCGGCCCAGCACCTCGATGGTCTGGGTGCGGGCGCCCCAGGCCGAGGCCGGGTTGAGCTTGAGCACCACCTGCTGGGTGTCGGCGTTCGAACCCAGTGCCACGGTGAGGGTGTTGGGGTAGCTGCCGCCCGCGCCCTCCCAGTAGCTGGTGACGTCGTTGTCGTTGGCGTTGGTCGCCACGAAGGAGTAGACGGAGGAGTTGGCCGTGATCGGCTTGCCCGCCGCCAGGTTGGTGCCGTTGCCGCCGGTCTGGCCGGTGCGGATCACCGTGTTGCTGGAGTCGGACTGGTTGCCCGCCGCGTCCTTGGCCTTGACGTAGTAGGAGACGGTCGCGGTGTCCGGCTGGCTGTCGGTGTAGGTGAGCACCGAGCCGCCGACGCTGGCCTTCAGCGAGCCGTTGGCGTACACGTCGTAGCCGCTGACGCCCACGTTGTCGGAGGAGGCCGTCCAGGTCAGCTTGATCTGGCCGGAGCCGGGCTGGGTGTAGGCCAGGCCGCCGGGCGCGCTGGGCGCCTGGGTGTCGCCGCTCTGGCCGGTGCGGGTGACGGTGTTGCTGGCCGCGGACTGGTTGCCCGCCGCGTCCTTCGCCTTGACGTAGTACGAGACGGTCGCGCTGTCCGGGCGGCTGTCGGTGTAGGTCAGCACGTTCCCGGCCACGCTGGTCAGCAACTCGCCGTTGGCGTAGACGTCGTAGCCGGTGACGCCCACGTTGTCGGTGGCCGCGTTCCAGGTCAGCTTGATCTGGCCGGAGGCCGGCTGGGTGTACGCCAGGCTGCCGGGCGCGCCGGGCGCCTGGGTGTCGCCGCTGCTCGGGCCGTACACCTCGAACTCGGAGAGCTGGGCGGCCGGCCAGGCGCTGTTGGCGGTGAACGAGAGGCGCACGTACCGGGTGGTGGTCGTGCTCAGGTTGATCGTCGCGCTGTTCCCGGTGGCCGGGTTGAAGGTGTAGGCGGCGGAGGCGACCAGGTCGGTGAAGTTGCTGCCGTCGGTGGAGCCCTGGGCCTTCAGCGTCTCACTGCGGGTCTCCCAGCCGGAGGGCAGCCGCAGCACCAGCTTGTTGACCGGCACGGCGGAGCCGAGGTCGGCCTGGTACCACTGCGGGAAGGCGTTGTTGGCGCTCTCCCAGTAGGTGCCGGTGTTGCCGTCGGCCGCGTTGTTCGCCGTGTAGGCGCCGTTGGCGCTGCTGGCGGTGGCCGAGCGGACGAGGTTGCCGGAGGCGCTGGTCGAGCCGTACACCTCCAGCTCGGAGATCTGGGCGGCCGGCCAGCCGGTGTTCGCGGTGACGCTCACCCGCACGAAACGGGTGGTCGTGGAGGCGAAGTTCAGCCGGACGGTGTTGCCGGCGCCCGGGTCGAAGGACTGGGCGGCGGAGCCGAGGACGGTGGAGAAGTTCGAGCCGTCGGTGGAGCCCAGCAGGGTCAGCGTCTCGTCCCGGGATCCCCAGCCCGCCGGCAGCTTCAGCACCACCTGGTCGATCGCGGCGGGGCTGCCCAGGTCGACCTGGACCCACTGCGGCAGCGCGTTGTTGGCCGACTCCCAGTAGGTCTCCTGGCTGCCGTCGTTGACGTTGCCGACCACCTGGACACCGGTGGAACTGCTGGCGGTCACGGTCTTGCCGGCCGCGAGGTTCGGACCGCCGGCGGCGTGGGCCGGTACGACCGGCCCGATCACCATCAGCAGCAGTCCGGTCGCGACCGTCGCGGCGCCGAGCCGCGGCAGTGTGCGGTTGGATCTCATTGCGTCCCTCTGTCTCGGATGTCATGGCGTGCGCGGCGTGGCGGCCCCCGGCTCCGCCGCGAGCACCCCTCGGGGTGCGCCGGGGCATGCCCCGGGTCGGACCGCCGGGTGTGCGGCGGCCCGAGGTCTGTGGTGGGTCCGTCCTCCCCGCGGCGGTGCGCGGGCGCCGGTGTTCCGGCCGGACGGGCGCTACTGGGCGAAGACCTGCAGCGCGGAGAGCTGCCCGGCCGGCCAGCCGGTGTTGCCGGTGAACTGCAGCCGGAGGTACCGGGTCTGCACGGCGGCGGGCAGGGTGAGCCCGGCGGTGTTGCCGGTGGCCGGGTCGAAGCGGTACCCGGCGGCGCCGGCCAGGGTGGTGAAGGCGGTGCCGTCGGTGGAGCCGAGCACGGCGACCGTCTGGGTGCGGGCGGCCCACGCCGGGGCGGGCGGCACCGCGAGGACCAGGCGCCGGACGGGGTACACCGTCTGCAGGTCGACCTGGATCCACTGCGGGAGGGCGTTGTTGGCGCTCTCCCAGTACGAGTCGGAGTCGCCGTCGACGGCGTTGCCGCTGCCGTAGACCTGGGTGTGGCTGCTCTCGGCGGTCGGCCGGCGCAGTGCGAGGTCCCCGGCGGGCGGCGGCGGGGTGGTGCCGCCGGTGGTGGGCGGGGTGGGCCGGACGGGGGTCAGGGCGAGCTGCCCCTTGAGCATCCGGCCGCCGTCGGCGGTGAGCCTCAGGTAGTAGTCGGAGGAGCAGGCGGTGCCGTCCTCGTCGAGGGCGAGCAGGCCGGAGCCGGCGGGCAGCATCGCAGCGCTCTCCGCCGTCTTGGCGATCTGGTTGCCCTCGTTGAACTCGTCGAACATGGAGATGTACAGGCCCTGCGCGCCGAGCCGGACGGTGTTGTAGAACTGCCGCCACATGAAGTCGCCGTGCGCGCGCTGGCGTTCGGAGACGTCACCGGGCAGCACGCACGGCTGGTAGTCGATGCCGCGGGCGTTGCAGTCGGCCTGGTCGCCCTGCTGCACGTTCGTGAGGAACCGATCGGCGTCGGCGGTGGTGCCGATCCGGCCGACCATCCACGGCGAGATCATGTGGAAGGCGTGGTAGACGTCCAGGTAGCCGGGCCGGGAATCGTTGACACCGGTGCGCCAGTACGTCGGCACCCCGCCCGTCACGTAGCAGCCGCGGGCCCGGAACCAGGTGACGACGTCCAGACAGGCGGCCGGGCTCCAGGGGTGGTTGGCGTCGGCGAAGCCGAACCCCCAGATCCCGACCACCGGCATGCCGTTCTGCCGGGCGTAGGCGGTCGAGGCGGTGTGCCGCGACATCCGGTCCGTCCAGTCGGCCTTGATCTCCTCCTGCATCGACGTCCAGCCGCTGACGTCGTACATCACGTAGAACTTCCGGTCGTTGGCCTCCGCGGCGCTGCGCACCTTCGCGGTCACGGCGTCGCGGGTGGCGCCCTCGCCGCCGTTGGGGTCGAACCGCTGGAGGGCGGCGGTGTCGCAGCCGTACTCGCGCATCCAGCGGAAGTGCGTGTCGACGGTCTGCTGGTCGTAGGAGGAGAACAGCACGGCGGGGGTGCCGTCGCCGAGCGGGCCGTAGGCCGTGCGGTGGCCGGCGGTGTACTCGCGCATGTCCGGCCAGGCCCGCAGGGCGTTGTTGCCGGGGGACGGCGCGTGCGACCAGTCCTGGGACCAGTGCCACCAGCCGTTGATCGGGGCGCCGTCCCCGGGGCAGGCGAACCAGCCCTGGTAGCCGACGGTGATCCTGCCGACGACGTCCCCGGGCGGGCTGCCGGCCGCGCGGGCGGACGCGGCCGGCAGCAGTCCGGCCGTCGAGGCGGCGGCTGCCGTCAGGAGGAGCGAGCGGCGCGAGATTCCCATGGGGTCCTGCCTTCGTGGGGGGAAGTTGCAGAAGGAATCGCGAATCTGACGTTGATCTGTTTGAGTTTTGCGCGATGGCAGCCAAGAGTTACAGAGGTGCTACAGGCATGTCAACGGATCGCACCGCATGCGGGCACACGAAAAGGGCGGGCACCGAAGTGCCCGCCCTTGGTCCGACGGTCCGTCAGGGGATGGGTTGCAAGGATTCCTCCCGGGTCGTCAACCCCGGTCGCGCATCGGGGCGGTGGACCCCCGGACCACCAGCTCCGGCTCGAAGAGCAGCTCGTCGTGGGTCACCTTCACCCCGGCGATCTCACCCACCAGCAGCTCGACGGCCGCCCGCCCCATCGCCTCGATGGGCTGGCGCACCGTGGTCAGCGGCGGGTCGGTGCACATCATGAACGAGGAGTCGTCGTACCCGATCACCGACACGTCGCCGGGCACCGACAGGCCCGCCCGGCGCACCGCGCGGACGGCCCCGAGCGCCAGCGGGTCGCTCGCGCAGACCACGCCGGTGACGCCCTGGCGCAGCAGCCGGGTGGTCGCCGCCTGGCCGCCCTCCAGGCTGAACAGGGCCTGCTCCACGTGCTCGTCCGGCAGGTCGACACCGGCCCTGGCCAGCGCCGCACGGGCCGCGCCGAGCTTGCGCTGCGAGGGCACGTGGTCGGCCGGGCCCAGCACCAGGCCGATCTTGCGGTGGCCCAACTGGTGCAGGTGGCCGACGGCCTGCTCGACGGCGACCGCGTCGTCACAGGACACCCGGGGGAAGTCCAGGTCCTCGATGGCGGCGTTGAGCAGCACCGTCGGCAGGCTGCGCTCGGCGAGCCGGTCGTAGTGCTCGTGCGGGGCGTCGCCCTGGGCGTACAGGCCGCCGAAGAACACGATGCCGGACACCTGCTGCTCCAGCAGCAGGTCCACGTAGTCCGCCTCGGAGACGCCGCCCGCGGTCTGGGTGCAGAGCACCGGCGTGAAGCCCTGGCCGGCCAGCGCACCGCTGACGACCTCGGCGAACGCGGGGAAGATCGGGTTCTGCAGCTCCGGCAGGACCAGGCCGACCAGCCGGGCCCGCTCGCCGCGCAGCTGGGTGGGGCGCTCGTAGCCGAGCACGTCGAGCGCGGTCAGCACCGCGGCCCGGGTCGCCTCGGAGACGCCGGGCTTCTCGTTCAGCACCCGGCTGACGGTCGCCTCGCTCACCCCGACCTTCTTCGCCACTTCGGCAAGTCGTCGTGTCATGGCTGCGAGTGTACGGCAAAAAACGCAAACGGCTTGCGTGAATTTGCAGAGCTTGTCGCGCTCGCGTTCCGCATGCGAATGACTACCATGCGTGACGGCACGTCATCCGGCGCCGCCCTCGCCGCCCTTCGGATCCCCCGCAGGCCCTCCCGCAGGCCCTCCCCCGCAGGCTTCCCTCCCCCGCAGAACCGGAGTACCCCCGTGCACCCCCGACTGCTCACCGCCCTCGCCGCCGCTCCCCTGCTCCTGCTGCCCGCCGCGGCCCCGGCCAGCGCCGCCCCGGCCGCCCGCTACGCGGCGCTCGGCGACTCCTACGCCGCCGGGGTGGGCGCGGGGGCCTACGACCCGGTGAGCGCCGGCTGCCGCCGCTCCACCCGCTCCTACCCGGAGCTCTGGCGGGCCGCGAACGGGCCGGCCGACTTCCTCTTCGCCGCCTGCAACGGCGCCGCCACCGCCGACGTGGAGCGCGACCAGGTCCCGCGGGTGCCCGCCGACACCACCCTCGTCACCCTCACCGTGGGCGGCAACGACCTGGGCTTCGGCGACGCCGTCGTCGCCTGCCTGCAGCCGCTCACCACCGACGCGCACTGCGACGCCGCCCTGGACGAGTCCGAGCGCCGGCTGCGCGAGGAGCTCCCGGGCCGCCTCGACACGCTGTACCGCGCCCTGGACGCCAAGGCCCCCGCGGCCCGCGTGGTCGTCACCGGCTACCCCCACCTGCTCGGCACCGCCGCGACCTGCCTGATCGGCACCGAGGCCCGCCGGGCCCGCTTCAACGCCCTCACCGACGCGCTGGACGACCTGATCGAGCGTCAGTCCGCCAAGCAGGGCTTCCGCTTCGCCGACGTCCGGGCGGGCTTCGACGGACACGGAGCGTGCCGGGGCGGCCCGGACGAGTGGATCCACCCGATCACCCTGCCGCTCTGGGAGTCGTACCACCCGAAGGCCGCCGGGCAGTCCGGCGGCTACCTGCCGAGCGTGTCGGACGCCGCGCTCGGATAGGCTTCCCACTCCGGCCTGGGAAGGCATCAAAGCCCGTAGGCTGGGCAGGTAGGGACCGTGGAACGGGGCGTTCCACGCGAGGTTCGACAGGCCGGCAGCCGGCCACCGGTCCACGGACCGGGAGGGGGGCGGCACCGGTCGACGGAGGGAGACGCTGGGTGATCGAGCTGGAGGACGTTCCCGAGTTGATCGACCCGGTGATGATCTGCGCCTTCGAGGGCTGGAACGACGCCGGCGACGCCGCCTCGGCCGCCGTCGGACACCTGGACGAGACCTGGGGCGGCAAGGTGTTCGCGGCACTCGACGCCGAGGACTACTACGACTTCCAGGTCAACCGCCCCACCATCTGGCTGGACGGCGGCGTGCGCCGGATCACCTGGCCGACCACCCGCCTCTCGGTGGTCCGGGTGAACGAGCCGAAGACCCGGGACCTCGTGCTGGTCCGCGGCATCGAGCCCAGCATGCGCTGGCGCTCCTACTGCAACGAGCTGCTCGGCTTCGCCCACGAGCTGGGCGTCGAGCTGGTGGTCATCCTCGGCGCCCTGCTCGGGGACACCCCGCACAGCCGCCCCGTCCCGGTCAGCGGCGTCACCTCGGACGCGGCGCTCGCCCGCACGCTCGACCTGGAGGAGAGCAAGTACGAGGGGCCGACCGGCATCGTCGGCGTCCTGCAGGAGGCCTGCGCGCACGCCGGGGTGCCGGCCGTGACGCTCTGGGCCGCGGTGCCGCACTACGTGGCGCAGCCGCCCAACCCCAAGGCCACCCTGGCGCTGATCAACAAGCTGGAGGACCTGCTCGACCTGCGGATCCCGCCGGGCGAACTGGCCGAGGACTCCCGCGCCTGGCAGCTCGGGGTGGACCAGCTGGCCGCCGAGGACAGCGAGGTCGCCGAGTACGTGCAGCAGCTGGAGGAGGCCCAGGACACCGCCGAACTGCCGGAGGCGTCCGGCGACGCCATCGCCCGCGAGTTCGAGCGGTACCTGCGGCGGCGCGAGAACCTCGGCCCCACCGGCGAGAAGCCCGTCGCCGGCCACGCCACCGAGTCCAAGCCCGACAAGGACGAGGACGACAAGGCGGACGACGACCCCGACGACAAGCCCGGCACCGACGAGTAGGGGCAACCGCCAGGGGCACCCCCAAGGGGCGCGGAGAACTGCGCAACCCGGGTACGGCTCCGCGCACGATTCACGTCAACGCGAAGAAGGGGCGCGGGGAACTTCACGGCCGTCCGTTCTCGGACTGCACAGTTCCACGCGCCCCTTTCGGGCCTGCCCCGACTAGAGCGCCACGCCCAGGAGCGCGTCCACCGCGCGGGAGACCAGCCCCGGCGCCCCGATGTCCTTGCCGCCGTCGGCGGCCTGCGCGGCGGCCCAGCGGTCCACCGCCTCCAGCGCACCCGGCGCGTCCAGGTCCTCCGCGAGGGCGGCCCGCATCTCGGCGAGCATCCCCTCCGCCGGGGGCCCGTCCGGCCGGGAGACGGCGGCGCGCCAGAGGGCGAGCCGCTTCTCGGCCTGGGCGAGGTCCTGCTCGGTCCACTCCCAGTCGCTGCGGTAGTGGTGGGCGAGCAGGGCGAGCCTGATCGCCGCCGGGTCGACGCCCTCGCGCCGCAGCTTGGAGACGAACACCAGGTTGCCGCGGGACTTGGACATCTTGTGCCCGTCCAGCGCGACCATGCCGGCGTGCACGTACGCCCGGGCGTAGGGGTGCTCGCCGCTGGCGACCTGCGCGTGGGCGGCGCCCATCTCGTGGTGCGGGAAGGAGAGGTCGCTGCCGCCGCCCTGGATGTCGAAGGACATGCCGAGGTACTTCAGGGCGATGGCGACGCACTCGATGTGCCAGCCGGGCCGGCCGTGGCCGAGCTCGGTGTCCCAGGCGGGTTCGCCGGGGCGGGCGGAGAGCCAGAGCAGGGCGTCCAGCGGGTGCTTCTTGCCGGGGCGCTGGGGGTCGCCGCCGCGTTCGGCGAAGACCGGCAGCATGGCGTCCCGGCCGAGGCCGGAGACCTCGCCGAAGTGCGGGTCGGCGTCGACGGAGAAGTAGATGTCGCCGTCGAGTTCGTAGGCGGCGCCGGTGGCGAGTAGTTGCTTGACGAGCGGGACGATCCACGGGATCGACTCGACGGCGCCGACGTAGTGGGCGGGCGGGAGCATCCGCAGGGCGGTCATGTCCTCGCGGAAGAGGGCGGTCTCGCGGGCGGCGAGCTCCGTCCAGTCCTGGCCGGTGGCGACGGCACGCTCGAGCAGCGGGTCGTCGACGTCGGTGACGTTCTGGACGTAGAGGACGTCGTGGCCGGCGTCCTTCCAGACCCGCTGCACCAGGTCGAAGGTGTTGTAGGTGGCGGCGTGGCCCAGGTGGGTGGCGTCGTACGGGGTGATGCCGCAGACGTACAGGCGGGCGGTCGGGCCCTCGGGCACGATCTCGCGGACACTGCTCGTGGCGGTGTCGAAGACACGGAGGGGAAGCCCCTGACCAGGCAGGGCGGGAACCTCGGAGGCGGGCCAGGCATGCATGGTTCCGACTCTAACCGGGCGATCATTTGAAAGGCTAACCAGTGTTCGGGATCGGCCGGAATCCTCCCCCTCCGCTTGCCGTGCCTCAGAGCGGCGGCCAGGGGATCGAGGGCCAGTGCGGGGAGGGCAGCGGGTGTCGTCCGGCCTTGAGCAGGGCGTCGATCCGGTGGGCCGCGGCCTCCAGCTCGGCCGGGGTCAGGTGCGGCCGCAGCCGCTCCCCCAGGGCTCCGGGCAGTTCGGCGGCGAGCCGGCCGAGCACCTCGACGGCCTCCGCGGTGAGCGGCTGTTCGGCCCAGCCCCAGAGCAGGGTGCGGAGCTTGTTCTCGGTGTTGAAGGTCACGCCGTGGTCGATGCCGTAGATCCGCCCGTCGGCGGCGGGTATCCAGTGGCCGCCCTTGCGGTCGGCGTTGTTGATCACGGCGTCGAGGACGGCGAGCCGGCGCAGCCGTTCGTCGTCGCGGTGGACGAGCAGGGCGGTGCGGCCGCCCTCGACCTCGGCGCGGACGATCGGCAGCCAGCCCTCGTCCGGTCCGGCCGGGTCCTGGAGGTCGAGCAGTTCGGGTGCCCCGGGGTCGGGTTCGACCCAGAGCTGCACCATGCCGGGGCCGGCCGGGCCGTCCCGCAGCACGGTGGGCGGGACGAGCGCCCAGCCGGTGGCGGCGGAGAGCTCGTACGCGGCGGTCTCGCGGCCGGCGAGGGTGCCGTCCGGGAAGTCCCAGAGCGGCCGTTCGCCGGCCACCGGCTTGTAGACGCAGGGGGCGGTGGTGCCGTCCAGGGTCACCGTGCAGTACAGCACCGCGTTGGAGGCGTCGGTGAGGCGGCCGTGCACGACGAGTTCGCCGGCGCCGAGCAGGGCCAGGGCCGCGGGCGCGTCGGCCGCGAGCGCCGCGCTGATGGCCGGGTCGGTGCCCGGGAGGGCGTCCGCGCTCAGCGCCGGTATCCGTTCGCGCGCGGGCACAGGTGGCCCTCCGGGTCGAGGGGCAGGTTGCAGAACGGGCAGGGCCTGCGGCCCGCCGCGACCAGGTCGAGGGCGCGCTTGGCGAAGACCCGGGCCATCGCGCCGGTGAGCCTGACCCGCAGCATGTCGGGGCCGTTCTCGTCGTCCTCGTAGAGGGCGTTCTCGTCCTCCTCGGCGTCCTCCACCAGGGCCTGGGCCTCGACGACGAGCCGTTCGTCGACGCTGTCCCAGGCGAGTGCCATGGTGCCGACCCGGAACTCCTGTTCCAGCGGCAGGTCGAGCGGCGCACTGTCGAGCAGTTCGGTGGGGGCGACGGCGGGGATCGCGGACGAGCCGCCGCTGCGCCGCAGCGCCTCGTCGAGGACCTCCTCGACGCGTTCGGCGAGCGCGGCCACCTGGGCCTTCTCGAGCAGCACACTGGTGATCCGGCCCCGGGCGCTGGCCTGCAGGTAGAACGCCCGGGATCCGGGCTGGCCGACGGTGCCGGCCACGAACCGCTCTGGCTGGTCGTAGAAGAAGACCTGACGGGGCACTCTCTCGCTCCGGATCGGGATCGGACGGGGGCTCATCGGCCACCCTACGACGTGCGCCGCACGGACGCGGCGACCGGTTGGCTCAGCTCGTCCCGCCGACCACGGCGTCGCCGCCGGGCACCTGGGCGGGCTGCTGCTTCGGGGCGAGTCCGGCGAGGCCGCCGGTGTCGCCGAGGCGCAACAGGAAGGGGCGGTGCGGGGTGTAGCGGATCGCGGTGACCGAGCAGGGCTCGACGGAGATCCGCTGGAACTGGTCGAGGTGCAGGCCGAGCGCGTCGGCGACCACGGCCTTGATCACGTCGCCGTGGGTGCAGGCGAGCCAGAGGGCGTCCTCGCCGTGCTCGGCGGCGACCTTCGCGTCCCACTCGCGGACGGCGTCGACGGTGCGGTGGCTGAGGTCGCGCAGCGACTCCCCGCCGGGGAAGACGGCGGCGGAGGCGTGGTCCTGCACGGTGCGCCAGAGCGGCTCCTTGGCGAGCTCGTGCAGCGGGCGGCCCGTCCAGTCGCCGTACTTGCACTCCCCGAGCCGCTCGTCGACGGCGGCGGCGGCGAGTTCGGGGCGGGCGGCGAGCAGCGGGGCGACGGTCTGCCGGCAGCGCTCCAGCGGGCTGGTGACGGCGTGCGCCAGCGGCAGCCCGGAGAGCCGTCCGACCAGGCCGGCGGCCTGCTCGCGGCCGGTGTCGTCGAGTTCCACGCCGGGCGTCCAGCCGGCCAGGACGCCGGCGGTGTTGGCGGTCGATCGGCCGTGGCGGACGAGCAGCAGCGTGGGCATGCGGACTAGCCTACGGCCTGGGGTGCCGGGTGGGGCACGGGTGCCCATCGGGTGTGCGTTCAAGGGATGTGATGACCGTTCGGGCCCCGGCACGGGAGAATGCCCGCATGATCGTCGATTGCGCCACGTACCGGGACGGCCGCCGGGTGGAGGGCCCCGCGGACTTCTCGGACGCGCTGGACGCCGTACGGGCGGCCGGTGACGGCTTCCTCTGGATCGGGCTGTACGAGCCGACGCCGGAGGAACTGGACCTGGTCTCCTCCGAGTTCTCGCTGCACCCGCTCGCGGTGGAGGACGCCCTGACGGCGGCGCACCAGCGCCCCAAGATGGAGGTCTACCCGGACGCGCTGCTCACCGTGGTCAAGACCCTGGGCTACCGGGGGTCGGACCGGACGGTGGAGACCGGCGAGGTGCTCGTGTTCGTCGGCGACTGCTTCGCGATCACCGTGCGGCACGGGAAGGCCAGCCCGCTGGGCGCGATGCGCAAGGAGCTGGAGGACCGGCAGGACCTGCTGCGGCTGGGCCCGGCGGCGGTGCTGTACGCGGTCTGCGACCTGGTGGTGGACAGCTACCTCGACCTCTCCGCGACGCTGCTGTCCGACCTGGACGAGCTGGAGGCGGACGTGTTCGCCCCGGGGCGGACGCGCGGTGCCGCCGAGCGGATCTACGCCTTCAAGCGGCAGGTGGTGGCCTTCCGGCGGGCGAGCGCACCGCTGCTGGAGCCGGCCACCCGGCTGGTGCGCGGCGGCGTGCCGTTCGTCCCGGACGCCCTGCAGCCCTACCTGCGGGACGTGCTCGACCACCTGACCCGGACCACCGAGCAGGTCGAGGCGCTGGACCGGCTGCTCTCGGACATCCTGAACGCCAACCTGGCCCAGGTCAGCGTGCAGCAGAACGACGACATGCGGAAGATCTCGGCCTGGGCCGCACTGGCGGCGGTGCCGACGATGATCGCGGGCATCTACGGGATGAACTTCCGGTACATGCCCGAGCTGCACCAGCCCTGGGGCTACCCGGCGGCACTGGCCCTGATGGCCCTGGTCTGCCTGGTGCTGCACCGCCTGTTCAAACGGGCCGGCTGGCTCTGACCTTCCAAGGGCACTCGGAAGGCCACCATCAGGGGCGTGTGGGGGGTGCCCCCACACGCCCCTGAATCGACCGCCTAGGCCAGGCCGGCCCGCTCCAGCGCCTCGACGCCGGTGCGCAGGGCGGTGATCCGCTCCTCCAGCGTGAAGCCGGCCGGGGCGAGGGTCAGCGTGGTGACGCCCGCGTCGGCGTAGGCCTGCATACGGTCGGCGATCCGCTCGGTGGTGCCGAGCAGCGCGGTGGCGTCGATCAGGTCGTGCGGGACGGCCGCGGCCGCGCCGGCGTAGTCCTTGGCCAGGTACTTCTCCTGGATCTCGTCGGCGGCCTGCTCGTAGCCCATGCGGCGGGCGAGCTGGTTGTAGAAGTTCTTCTCCTTGCTGCCCATGCCGCCGATGTAGAGCGCGGCGTAGGAGCGCTGGCTGTCGGCGGCGGCCTTGACGTCCTCGCCGACCGAGATGGCGACGGTCGGGCAGAGGTCGAAGCCGTCCAGCGTCTGCCCGGCCTTGGCGCGGCCGGCCTTCAGCGGGTCGATGGAGAGCGCGGCGTGCTCGGGGGCGAAGAAGATGCCGAGCCACCCGTCGGCGATCTCGCCGGTCTGCTCCAGGTTCTTCGGGCCGATCGCGGCGATGTAGAGCGGGATGTGCTCGCGGACGGGGTGCACGGTGAGCTTGATCGGCTTGCCGGGGCCGCCGGGCAGCGGCAGCGTCCAGGTGGCGCCCTCGTGGACGACCCGCTCGCGGGCCATCGCCTTGCGGATGATCTCCACGTACTCGCGGGTGCGGGCCAGCGGCTTGTCGAACTTGACGCCGTACCAGCCCTCGGAGACCTGCGGGCCGGAGACGCCGAGGCCGAGCCGGAAGCGGCCGCCGGAGAGGGTGTCCAGGGTGGCCGCGGTCATCGCGGTCATGGTGGGCGTGCGGGCCGGGATCTGGAAGATCGCCGAGCCGACGTCGATCCGCTCGGTCTTGGCGGCGACGAAGCTGAGGACGGTCGCCGCGTCGGAGCCGTACGCCTCGGCGGCCCAGCAGACCGAGTAGCCGAGGCGGTCGGCCTCCTGGGCGACCGCGATGTTGTCGGCGTCCATGCCGAGTCCCCAGTAGCCGAGGTTGATGCCCAGTCGCATAACGGTGCCCACACCTTCCGTTCGGTCCTTGCGGCGAGCGTAGCCGCGCCGCCCGAGGAAAGGCTACTGGCCGGTAGGAGTGGCCTGCGTCACGCCGCCGCGCGGGTCGTCCGCAACGCCGCGTTCCCGGGCCGCTACGCTCTGCCAGCAAGGGGGTCCGCCCCCACCTGCGGTTTTCAGCCACGACGGAGGGGCCCTCCCGATGGAACTGCGCCACCTCGGCAGAACGGGCCTGACAGTGAGCAGGCTCGGCCTCGGCACCATGACCTGGGGCCGCGACACCGACGAGCACGAGGCCGCCGAGCAGCTCAAGGCCTTCGTCGACGCCGGCGGCACCCTGGTGGACACCTCCGACGCGTACGCCGACGGCGGCGCCGAGTACCTGCTCGCCCGGCTCACCGACGGGCTCGTCCCCCGCGCCGACCTGGTCATCGCCACCAAGGCCGGCGCCCGCAACCGGCCCGGCCGCCGCCGCGACGCCTCCCGCGGCCACCTGCTCGCCGCCCTCGACGCCTCGCTGCACCGCCTCGGCACCGACCACGTCGACCTCTGGCAGGTCGACGGCCACGACCCGGCCACCCCGCTGGACGAGACCCTGCACGCCCTCGACATCGCCGTCACCAGCGGCCGCGCCCGCTACACCGGGGTCTGCGACTTCAGCGGCTGGCAGCTCGCCAAGTCCGCCGCCCGGCAGCAGGGCCACCCGGCGCGGGTACCGCTGGCGGGCGCGCAGCTGGAGTACTCGCTCCTCCAGCGCGGTCTGGAGCGCGAGGTGCTCCCGGCCGCCCTGGACGCCGGCGTCGGCCTGCTCGCCTCCTCGCCGCTCGGCCGGGGCGTGCTCACCGGCAAGTACCGGCACGGGGTGCCCGCGGAGTCCCGCGGCGCCTCGCCGCACCACGCGGGCATCGTGCAGCCGTACCTCGGCGAGCGGTCCCGGCGGATCGTCGACGCCCTCGCCACCGCCGCCGACGGGCTCGCCACCAGCCCGCTGAAGGTCGCCCTCGCCTGGGTCCGCGACCGGCCCGGCGTGGCGAGCGCCCTGGTCGGCGCCCGCACCGCGGCCCAGCTGCAGACCACCCTGTCGGCGGAGGCCCTTACGCTTCCGGGTGAGATCCGCGGTGCGCTGGACGACGTGTCGGCACCGGTGCACCGCTACCCGGACCAGGGCTGGACGGAGCTGTGAACCGCCGGCCGTGAGGAGACATCGATGACGCAAGCGGAGCACAGCGCCCCGGAGCGGCAGGCCCAGGCCGTCGCCGCACTGGCCGAGGCGATCCGCGCGGCGGGGGCGTCGTCGGGGCCCGCCGCCGAGCCCGCCGAGCCGGACGCGCCGCGCACGGACACCCCGCGCACGGACGAGCAGCGGGCCGCCGCGCTCGCGGCCGCCGCCGAGGTGCTGGCCGCCGGCGGCGCCCCCGCCGATCTGGCCGGGCCCGCGGTGGCCGCCCTCGGTGAGCCCGCCGCCGAGCAGCAGCGCGAGGACCCGTGGGCCGTGCTCACCCTGCCCGGGGTGCGCCCCGAGCAGGCGGACGGCTTCGCCCGCGGCCTGCTCGGCCCCGCCGCCGGGCCGGGCGACCCGCGCCGCGCCGCCGCCCTGGTGCCCTGGGTGCTGGAGCAGGCCGCCCTGCGCGGCCACTCCGCCCAGGAGATCGGCGAGGTCGCGGCCGGCCTGGAGCGCCTGCGGCTGCCGGACGCCGCGGCCGCCCTGCAGGAGGCCGTGGTGGACGGCCGGGCGATGGCCTTCCAGGAGGAGCTGCCCGGCCACCACGGCAACGACGAGGAGGAGCCGCCGACCCGCACCCTGCTGGCCCTGGAGCGTCTGGCGCTCGCGGAGGAGAGCCTCGGCGAGTCCCTGGTGCGGCTGCAGTCCACCCTCGTCCCGGGCACCGACGCCGAAGCCGAACCCGACGCCGAACCCGAAGCCACGGAAGCCGAGGAAGGCACAGCAGGGATCGCGCCGGCCGCCCCCGGCCCGGCCGCCTGGGAGGCCGCCGCCGCGGCCGCGCCCTCCTCCTCCGCCACCGCGCTGCTCCGGGCCGTCTCCGGGAGCGCGCTGGTCGTGCACACCGGTGGCGAGGCCTCCCGCGCCGAGCTGGCCGCACTGCTGCGCGCCGCGGACGGGCTCGGCCTGCGCGCCTGGGCCGGCACCTGGACGGACCACGGCCGTACGGTCCTCGCCGGGCTGCTCGACGGCTCCCCGGCGGCCGGGCGCCTCGCCACCCTGGCCGAGCTGCTCGGTGCCGGCGGTCCCGGCCGCGCCGAGGACGGCACCCTCGCCCTCGACCTGCTGGTCGTCCCGGACGCCCAACTGCTCGACGTCGAGCTGGCGGCGACCCTGCTGGAGGCGCTCGCCGACGGCACCCGGCTGGTGCTCAGCGGCGACCCGAACCAGCTCTGGTCGGCCGGCCCCGGCCGTTTCCTGGCCGATCTGACGGCTGCCAAGGCGTGCCCGGTCGTCGCCTCCCGCACCCCGGACGAGGGGCCGATCGGCGAGCTGGTGTCCGGCATCTCGATCGGTGAGCTCCAGCCCGTCGACGCGCCGGACAAGGAGGTGGTCGTCCTGGCCGTCCAGGACGCCGGCGAGGCCGTCCACCGGGCCGTCCAGCTGCTCGCCGACTCGATCCCGCGGGCGCTCGGCATCCCCGCCGAGCAGGTCGTGCTGATCACCGCCGGCCACGGCGGCGGTGCGGGCACCCGGGCGCTGAACGCCGCGGCCAAGGCCCGGCTGAACCCGGGCCCGGGCGCCTTCGGCGGCTTCGACCCCGGCGACCGCGTCGCCTGGTCGCCGACGCCCGGCACGACCCTGCCCGGCCGGGTCCTCGACGGCGGTGCCGCCGGGCTGCACCTGGAGCTGTCCGACGGCAGCCGGCTCACCCTCTCCCCCGCGCAGACCGCCCGGCTGCGGCACGGCTGGGCGCTCACCGCGCACCAGGCGGTCGGCCGGCGCTGGCCCGGCGCGGTGGTCGTGGTGCCCGGGGACGCCGCCGCGGGCCTCACCCGCCAGTGGGTGTACACGGCCTTCGGCCGCGCCCAGCGCCACCTCTCCGTGGTGCATCCGGCCGGGCCCGCGCTCGCCCAGGCGGTCGCCGAGCGGCCCGCCGCACCGCGCACCACCCGGCTGCGGGCGATCCTCGCCGAGCACACCGGCCAGGAGGGCTGAGCGGGGCCGCGGACGTGCCGGAGGGGCGGGGCCGCCGGGCCCCGCCCCTCCTGTGCTCACCGCCCGGTCACGACTCCGGCTCGAAGGCGTCCGGGTCGTCGTCGTAGACCTCGCTGATGTCGAACCGGCAGATCAGCAGCTGCGGGTCGGCCGCGTCGAACGGCTCGGGCAGCCACTCGCCAGGTTCGGAGGGCTCGCTCGCGGAGACCCACAGCGTGGAGTCGCCCTCCTCCAGTCCGAATTCCTCGCAGCGTGCGGCGATCTCGTCGGGCTCGTACTCGCCGAACAGCACCCCGATCGCCGCGTTCACGCCCGCGGCGGTGTCGCCGCCCGGCGTGAGCGAGTCGTCCACCCGCTCGGCCTGGTCCCGCAGCCGCTTCGGGTCGGCCACCAGGTAGTCCCGGCGGATCAGCACGCTGATCGCCTCGGGCTGCTCCGGCCCGGTGTAGCCGCCCTCGCTGCCGTCGCCCGGCACCTCGAAGGGGGTGACCTCGTCGAAGACCTCGTACAGCAGCTGGTCGTAGGTGATTGCCGCCGCCGCCAGGTCCTCGTACGCGGCGACCACGGCCGGATCGCCCTCCTCGGTGGTGCCGGCCACGGCCTCAAGGTGCCGGTCGATCGCGGCCTTGACCGCCTCGGCGGCGGCCCGTACCTCATTGATGGTGAGCTGCGCGGCATCAGACATGGTGCAGACGCTATCCCGCCCCGGTGACCGCACGCACAGGGGTTGTCACCTACGCCCGCGAATTCACGACAACTTCTGCCCGGATGTCCGATCCGTGTGCTTCTGTACTCACCGGACGGCAGCGCTCCGGGGCCGCCCCGGAGCCCGCACCACCTGCGCGGCGTCCCGCCAGAGGGCCTCCGGCATCGACCGGCCCGCGCCGGGGTATCGGTCCGGCATACCGGAACTGAGCGCACGTCAGGGCGGGGCGGCGGCGGCCGGGGCGCGGGGCCTGGCGGACGCCCCGCGCGCCCGGTCCGCCCGTCGGCACCACGCCGTAGGCTTGCGTTCAGGCCAAGGCACGGAGGCAGGAGGAGAACTTGACCCCACCCAAACTGGTCCGGACCCCCGAGTACGAGTACCAGTCGCTGCGCCTGCCGCGCGGCACGAGCCGCAACGCGGCCCGCCAGCTGCTCACCGAGCACGCCGAGTACGGCCACTGGGAGCTGGACCGCCTGCGGCTCTACCCGGACGGCAGCCGGACCGTCCGGCTGCGCCGCCGGATCATCCGGCAGACGCGCAGCTGGTGAGGGCGGGCCCCGGCACGGCCTCCGGGCCGCGGGGCCCGGCAGGGGCATGAGCAGGGTCGACGACCCCGGGCACGGCCGGGGGTGGCGGGGTCGGTCAGCGGGCGCCGGCCCGCGAGCGGCGGTACAGCACGCCGCCGCCGAGCAGCAGCGCGAGACCGGCGGGGGCGATCAACTCCAGGCCGGAGGCGCCGGTGGACGCCAGGTGGTCGGGGGTGGCCGGGGCGGCCACGGTGACCGGCCGCGGGGTGCCCTCACCGGAGCGCGGGGTGCCGTTGGACGGCGTCTCCGGGGTCTTCGGCGGGGGCGGGGTCTCGGTGCAGCCGCACTCCTCCGGCCGGGTGGGCGGCGGCGGGGTCTCGTGGACGTGCGTGTTGCCGCAGGAGTTGCCGTACGCGGGGTTGCCGAGGCCCACCACGTCGACGGTGTTGCCGCAGGCGTTGACCGGTGCGCTGACCGGGACGCTCACGGTGTTGCCGGAGACCACGCCCGGCGAGCCCTGGCTGCCGCCGCTCGCCGAGGACCCACCGGCGTGGCTGCCGGTGCCCGTCGACGCGCCGGTGCCGGTCGAACCCCCGGAACCCCCGGTGGCCCCCGAGCCGCCGCCGTGCGAGACGTTGCCGCACTGGTTGCCGTACGCGGGGTTGAGCAGCCCGATCACGTTGACGGTGTTGCCGCACGCGTTCACGGGGATGTCCACCGGGGCCTGCACCGTGTTCCCGGAGCCGACGCCGGGAGAGTTCGCCGCGACACCCTGGGCCTCGCTGCCGGCCGCGTACGCATAGCCCGCGGTGGAGGCCAGCACACTGCCGGTGGCGACGGCGGTGAGGATTCCCCTCTTTGCGACCTGTCGCATTGACTCCCCTGATTCGTCTGATGGTCGGAATTCTTTCTGAGGGCCTCGCCCGTACACCGCACAACGAGCGGTGCGGCCACAAGTTGAACCTGACACCCGAGCTTCATCCGATCGAGTGAGCGGCACGCCGAAAGCCCTTGCCGTCCGCAGACGGACGTGCCCCCGGCCGCGGGGATCCCGCGGCCGGGGGCACGTGCCGGAAGACCGGGCTCGGCGCCCGGACCCGCTCAGACGTTGGCGCAGCTGTTGCCGAACGCCGGGTTGAGCAGGCCGATCACGCTGACCGTGTTGCCGCAGACGTTGACCGGGACGTGCACCGGCACCTGGATCAGGTTGCCCGACAGCACGCCCGGGGAGCCGGCCGCGACGCCCTGGGCGCCCGCGTCCGCCGCGGCGACACCCGCGCCGGCCAGCACCAGGCCACCGGCGGCGGCGGCAACGGCGGCGATCTTCTTGTTGACCTTCATGAGTCCTCCTGGTCGATACCTGCGGCCCGTTCCCCCGGGCTGCACACAGGGGTGAACGAGGCTGCTGCGAACGGGGTGCGGAGGAGTTTCCCCATTCACCCGCAACGGTGATGATCCGAACGGACTACCGACCATGGGAAAGCGCGAGGAATCGTTTCTTCAGAGCCGGTCGAGGGCGTCCCAAATCATTCCCTCGTACCATGCGAACGGGCCGCCCCGGAGAATTCCCGGGGCGGGCCGTTCGCGGTCGGCCGGAGCCGTTGCGGAGCGGTTCAGCAGGCGTCGAGGAAGCGGTCCAGCACCCGGACGCCGAACTTCAGGCCGTCCACCGGCACCCGCTCGTCCACGCCGTGGAACATGCCGGCGAAGTCGAGGTCCGGCGGGAGCTGCAGCGGGGCGAAGCCGAAGCAGCGGATGCCGAGGTCCTGGAAGGACTTGGCGTCGGTGCCGCCGGACAGGCAGTAGGGGACGGCCCGCGCGATCGGGTCCTCGGCCCGCAGCGCCGACTGCATGGCCTCGACCAGGGCGCCGTCGAAGCCGGTCTCGATCGCCTTGTCCGAGTGCAGGGTCTCGCGCTTGACCCGGGGGCCGAGCACCGAGTCCAGCTCGGCCAGGAACTCCTCCTCGTAGCCGGGCAGGAAGCGCCCGTCCACGTGGGCGGTGGCCTGGCCGGGGATGACGTTCACCTTGTAGCCGGCGCCGAGCATGGTCGGCTGGGCGGTGTTGCGCAGGGTGGTGCCGATCATCTTGGCGATGCCGCCGAGCACCCGCAGCGTCTCGTCCATGTTCTCCGGGTCGAGCTTCACGCCCAGGGCGTCGGAGAGCTCGTCCAGGAAGGCGCGGACGGTCTTGGTGATCCGCAGCGGGAACTGGTGGCGGCCGAGCCGGGCGACCGCCTCGCACAGCTCGGTGATGGCGTTGTCGTCGTTCTCCATCGAGCCGTGCCCGGCCCGGCCCTCGACGGTCAGGCGCATCCAGTGCATGCCCTTCTCCGCCGTCTCCACCAGGTAGAGCCGCACCTGGTCGTTGACGGTGAAGGAGAAGCCGCCGACCTCGCCGATGCCCTCGGTGACGCCCTCGAACAGCTCGGGGTGCTTGTCGACCAGGTACCGGGCGCCGTAGGTGCCACCCGCCTCCTCGTCGGCGACGAAGGCCAGCACCAGGTCGCGCGGGGGCTTGCGGCCGGTGCGCAGCCGGTCGCGGACGACGGCGAGCGTCATCGCATCCATGTCCTTCATGTCGACGGCACCGCGGCCCCAGACGCAGCCGTCGGCGATCTCGCCGGAGAAGGGGTCGTACGTCCAGTCCGCGGCGTTGGCCGGCACCACGTCGGTGTGGCCGTGGATCAGCAGGCCGGGCCGCGAGCGGTCCTCGCCCTCGATCCGCACGACGGTGGAGGCCCGCCCCTTGGCCGACTCGTAGATCTTCGGCTCGACGCCGAACTCGGCCAGCATCTCGGCGACGTACTCGGCCGCCTTGCGCTCGCCCGGCCCGGAGCCGTCCCCGTAGTTGCTGGTGTCGATCCGAATCAGGTCGCGGCAGATGTCGGCGACCTCCGACTCGGCCGTCACCCTCGGCGCTCCAGCCCGCTCCGCACTCGGCTCACTCACGGCCACTCCTCGTCTCCGGTCGTCTCCGGCCCGCCCTGCGCACCTCGGCGCCGCCCGGCCCCACGCCGGGGCACCGCGGGCACCGTCCCGCCATCCTCCCCCAGCATCCGTCGCACCCCAAGGCCATCCGCCCGCGGATCGAAGCCCGCCGGCACCCCGCGGGGGCGGTTTTGGGACCGCAAGCCGATCTTTGCTACAGTTGAGCACGTCAACGCGGCGCGCAGCCGCGGAGACGACACCCGGTCCGGGTGGCGGAATGGCAGACGCGCTAGCTTGAGGTGCTAGTGCCCTTTATCGGGCGTGGGGGTTCAAGTCCCCCCTCGGACACAGTACGAAGGTGCCCGACCAGAGTGATCTGGTCGGGCACCTTTCGTTTTCCCCGGCACGTTCCTGCCGCACTCCCGCGCCTGCCCCTCCCGGCCCGCCCCCTCCCGGCCCGCCCCCTCCCGGCCGCCCGGACTCCGGCCCTTCCGCACCCCCGGTCCCGGCCCCCACCCGCCCGGTACCTCGCGCGACCACCTTGGTCTACGCTATGCGGTACTGACGTACCGCTTCGAGTACCACTTGGAGTCCGCCATGGCCGTCGACCGGCTCCTCCCCACCCAGGAGGCAGAGGACCTGATCTCGCTCACCCGCGAGATCGCCGACCGGGAACTGGCACCGCGTGTCGACCGGCACGAGAACGACGAGACCTACCCCGAGGGCCTGTTCGCCCTGCTCGGCAAGGCCGGCCTGCTCGGCCTGGCCTACCCCGAGGAGTACGGCGGCGGCGGCCAGCCGTACGAGGTGTACCTCCAGGTCCTCGAGGAGCTCGCCGCCCGCTGGGCCGCCGTCGCGGTGGCCACCAGCGTCCACACCCTGGCCTGCCACCCGCTCTACGCCTTCGGCACCGACGAGCAGAAGGGCCGCTGGCTGCCCGACATGCTGGCCGGCGCGGCGATCGGCGGCTACAGCCTCTCCGAGCCGCAGGCCGGTTCCGACGCCGCCTCGCTCAACTGCAAGGCCGAGGCGGTCGAGGGCGGCTACCGGATCACCGGCACCAAGGCGTGGATCACCCACGGCGGCAAGGCGGACTTCTACGCCCTCTTCGCCCGCACCGCCCCCGGCGCCAAGGGCGTCTCCTGCTTCCTCGCCCCGGGCGCGACGGAGGGCCTGACCTTCGGCAAGCCCGAGCGCAAGATGGGCCTGCAGGCCGTGCCCACCACCTCCGCCTTCTGGGACGGCGCGGTGCTCGACGCCGACCGCCTGATCGGCACCGAGGGCCAGGGCCTGCAGATCGCCTTCAGCGCGCTCGACAACGGCCGCCTCGGCATCGCCGCCTGCGCCACCGGCCTCGCCCAGGCCGCGCTGGACGCCGCGGTCGACTACGCCAACGAGCGCACCACCTTCGGCCGGAAGATCATCGACCACCAGGGCCTGGGCTTCCTGCTCGCCGACATGGCCGCCGCGGTCGACTCCGCCCGTGCGACCTACCTGGACGCGGCCCGCCGCCGCGACGCCGGCCGCCCGTTCAGCCGGCAGGCCAGCGTGGCCAAGCTGATCGCCACCGACGCCGCCATGAAGGTGACCACCGACGCCGTCCAGGTCCTCGGCGGGTACGGCTACACCCGCGACTTCCCGGTCGAGCGCCACATGCGCGAGGCGAAGATCATGCAGATCTTCGAGGGCACCAACCAGATCCAGCGCCTCGTCATCAGCCGCGGCCTCGCCCGCTGACCCGTCCCACCGCCACCGCCACCGCCACCGAGGAGACTTCCATGGACATCGCCGGTTCCGCCGCCCTGGTCACCGGTGCCGCCTCGGGCCTGGGCGCGGCCACCGCCGCCGCCCTCGCCGCCCGCGGCGCCACCGTCTACGGGCTGGACCTGGACAAGGCCGTCGCCGCCGCCGGCACGCAGCCGGACGGGGTCACCCTGCTCCCGGCCGACGTCACCGAGGAGGGGCCGGTCCGCGAGGCGCTGGCCCGGATCGAGGCCGACGGCGCCGAGCTGCGGCTGGCCGTCAACTGCGCCGGCATCGCCCCCTCGGCCCGGGTCCTGGGCCGCAAGGGTCCGCACGACCTCGACCTGTTCCGCGCGGTCCTGAACGTGAACCTGCTCGGCACCTTCAACGTGATGCGGCTGGCCGCGGAGGCGATCGCCGAGCACGGCGCCGACGAGAACGGCCAGCGCGGCCTGATCGTCAACACCGCCTCGATCGCGGCCTTCGAGGGCCAGGTCGGCCAGATCGCCTACGCCGCCTCCAAGGCCGGCGTGGCGGGCATGACCATCACCGCCGCCCGCGACCTCGCCCAGTTCGGCATCCGCGTGGTCACCATCGCCCCCGGCATCGTGGACACCCCGATGATGGCCGGCTTCAGCGACGAGGTCCGGGCCGGCCTGGCCGCGAGCGTGACCTTCCCGCAGCGGCTCGCCCGGCCGGAGGAGTACGCCCGCCTGGTCACCATGATCACCGAGCACGACTACCTCAACGGCGAGACCGTCCGGATGGACGGCGCACTGCGGATGACCGCCCGCTGAGCCGAACGCCGTACGGCACGCCGAGGGCTACGCCGGCCACCCCGACGGGGCGGGCCCTCGGCCGCGTTCGGCCCTCGCCGCGTTCAGCCCTTCATCGGGAGTCCTTCAGCGACGGGAAGTCCGACTCCCAGTACTCGTTCGGGTTCCGCCGCTCGCCGTGCTGCTGCTCGTGCTGCCGCAGCTCCACCCGGCGGATCTTGCCGGAGATCGTCTTCGGCAGGGCGGCGAACTCCAGCCGCCTGATCCGCTTGTAGGCGCTCAGCCGCTCGCGGGTGAAGCGCAGGATGTCGCAGGCCAGGTCGGCGCTCGGCTCCCGGCCCTGCACCAGGACGACGAACGCCTTGGGCACCGCGAGCCGCACCGGGTCCGGCGAGGGCACCACCGCGGCCTCCGCGACGGCCGGGTGCTCGATCAGCACGCTCTCCAGCTCGAACGGCGAGATCCGGTAGTCGCTCGCCTTGAACACGTCGTCGGCGCGGCCGACGTAGGTGACGTAGCCGTCCGCGTCCTGCGAGGCGACGTCGCCGGTGCGGTAGTGGCCGTCGCGCATCGCCTCGGCGGTCTTCTCCTCGTCGCCCGCGTAGCCGCGCATCAGCCCGGCCGGGCGGCGGGCCAGGTCGAGGCTGAGCTCGCCCTCCTCCGCGCGGTTGCCCTCGGCGTCCAGCAGGGCGACGTGGTAGCCGGGCAGCGGGCGGCCCATCGAACCCGGCTTCACCGGCTGGCCGGGGCTGTTGCCGATCTGCGCGGTGGTCTCGGTCTGCCCGAAACCGTCCCGGACGGTCAGCCCCCAGGCCTTGCGCACCTGCTCGACGACCTCCGGGTTGAGCGGCTCGCCCGCGGCCACCAGCTCCCGCAGGGACAGCCGACGTGACGTCAGGTCGGCCTGGATCAGCATCCGCCACACCGTCGGCGGCGCGCACAGCGTGGTGACGCCGCAGCGCTCCAGCACCTCCAGCAGCCGGTCCGCGTCGAAGCGGGCGTGGTTGAGCACCAGCACGGTCGCCTCGGCGTTCCACGGCGCGAAGAGGTTGCTCCACGCGTGCTTGGCCCAGCCCGGCGAGGAGATGTTGAGGTGGACGTCCCCCGGCTGCAGCCCGATCCAGTACATCGTCGACAGGTGCCCGACCGGGTACGAGGTGTGGGTGTGCTCGACCAGCTTCGGCCGGGAGGTGGTGCCCGAGGTGAAGTAGAGCAACAGCGGATCGTCCGCCGGGGTCCGCCCGTCCGGCTCGAAGGTGTCGGCGGCGCCGTCCGCGTCGGCGTACCGGTGCCAGCCCTCGGGCTCGCCGCCCACCGCGATCCGCAGGTCGGCACCGGGCAGGCCGGCGAAGCGGTCCGCGACCTCGGCGGCGGCGACCACGGCGCGCACCCGGCCGCGCTCCAGCCGGTCGCGCAGGTCGTCGGCGCTGAGCAGCAGGGTGGCCGGGATGACCACCACGCCGAGCTTCATCGCCCCGAGCATGGTCTCCCACAGCTCCGGCACGTTGCCCAGCATGACGAGCATCCGGTCGCCGCGCCGCAGGCCGAGCGCCCGCAGGTGGTTGGCCACCCGGTCGGAGCGGTGCGCCATCTCGCGGAAGGTACGGGTGTGTTCGGTGCCGTCGTCGTCGATCACCCAGAGCGCCCGCCGGTCGTTGCCCTCGGCGATCCGGTCGAACCAGTCGAGCGCCCAGTTGAAGGCCGTCGGCTGCGGCCAGCGGAACTCCCGGCGGGCGGCGTCGTAATCGGTGCGGTGGCGCAGCAGGACGTCGCGGGCCGCGCGGAACTCGTCGACCGGACCCATGGCCTGTCTCCTCGGTGCTGATCGGAACCGTCTCTCCGCTCATCCTGCCGCCGGGGCACCGGCCCCCGCCGGAAGTTCGCGAACGTGTCCGGACTCCCGCGCACCTCCGGCACCCCCACCGCCGCCCCCACTACCGCCGCCGCCACGCCCGGAGTCGACGAACTTCCAGGTGATCCCGTCGAGGACGCCGAGGCCGAGGTCGGCGAGCCGCTGGAAGGCGGGCCGGCTGAGGTCGAGCTGTTCGGCCGGGCAGCCGGGGCACTGGTCGCGGACCGGGACGGTGATGGTCCGCCCCCGGTAGTCGACCTGCACCGAGACGCCCGCGCAGAGCGGGTCGGCGTTCGGGTCGGCGGCCGTCCACCAGGCGGCGGGAACGGCGGCGAGGTCCTCGGTCGCGGCGTCGACCGCCGTTCCGCAGGCGCCGGTGCCGGCGTCCTCGTACCAGGTCGCCCGGCCCGTCCGGGCCTGGCCGATCGGGAGGCCGCCCGCGGTGGCTCCGACACCCAGGACGGGGACGACCGCCGCGCTGACGACGACGGCGGTCCACCGCCTCCCACCGCTCCGACCGGACGAGTTGACGCCCACTCAGACGCCGGCGGCCGCGGCCGACCCGCTCGCCACGTCGCCCTCGACCAGCACCTGGAGGACCTTGGCGGCAGCGGCGCGGTAGACCTCGTCGGCGAGTTGGGCGGAGGCTCCGCCGGCCTGGAAGTACCAGAAGGTGAGGACGGCCGGGCCGATCTGCTCCACGGCCAGGTAGCCGTTGAGCAGCACCCCGTCGACGACGCCGTCCATCCGCACCGCCGTGGTCGCCAGCCCGCCGAAGCGTATCGGGGTGAGGGTGAAGGTGACGGAGGTCGAGTCGCCGGTGAAGGTGAGCGCCTCGCAGGTGCGCAGCGCCTCGGCGACCTTGGCGTGGTCGTCCGCCAGCGCGCCCTGCTCCTCGGTGAGCAGCGACTCGCCGAGGTACGGGCTGGACTCGGCGGTGGTGAACTCGGTCTGCTCGCGGACGGCGCCGGGCCGCGGCTCGCCCTGCCCGTTGAGGATCTCCGTGAGCAGCGGGCAGCCGCTGGTGCCCTGGTCCTCGGCACCGTCGGCCGGGAGGGTCTCGGCGAAGGCCGGGCCGAGGTCCTCGGTGGTGAGCAGCGCGCTGCGGAGGTCCTCGGAGGTCGGCAGCGGCGCGGGGGCCGTGGGGCTGCCGGAGGAGGCGGGTGCCGGGGCGGAGGCCGGGGCGGGATCGCCGCCGGACCCGCTGCAGGCGGCCGTGCCCGCGAGGGTCAGGGCGAGCAGCGGGGCGGCCAGCAGCCGCGTCCGTACGGGCCGGCCCGTGGGCCTGCTGTGGGACCGGTACTGCCGGGCGGTCGCCCGCGAGGCATGCATCAGCGGCACCTTCCGAAGGTCGCACCCCTGCCCACGATGGTCGCACCGGTGCCCGGGGGCTGCCCTTCGGCCGCCCCGTCCGGGCGCCCTGCGGGGCACGCTCGCCCCGCCGCCGCACGGCCTCCGGAAACTTCCGCGGCGGTCGCCCGATCGGCCCTGGGCCACCGCACCGGGGCTGCCCCGGTCACGACCGGCCGGTGCGCAGCCCGGTGCCCGGCTGCTCACCCGGGACGCGGTCGGCGCCGGGCCGGACGTGTCCCGGTGGCACGCACCGTCCACCGTCCTCCACGGTGCGGCGGGGCGCACCTGCCGACCTCCGGGGTGTCCGCCCTTCGGGAGCGGGCATTCCGCCGCCGACCCCGCCCGGCTGTGCGGAGCGACGGTGACGGGGACGGCGGCGGGGACGGTCGGGGCGGGCCCGCGTGCATGACGGTCAGCCACATGCGCCACTCCGTCAGGTGAGGGATCGTCACCGAACCGCCCACCCGAGTGGCGGGCCCCCTGGGGCGGTCCTAGCTTCGGGGGGACGGAGGCTCCCTGCGCTCCCCCACGCCCCCGTGCCCTCCGCCCCCGCGCCCGGCGCGCCACCTCCACATGACCCCACACCCCTTGTCCCCCACGGCACCCTGCGGCCCCACGACCCCCACCGCGCGAACCCCGCACCCCCGCACCGGGCGCGCCGATCCCGGCGCCCGCCCGACCCTTGTACCCCCGAAAGCAGGCCCCAGTTCCATGTCCATGCGACGGACCCACTACCTCGCCGGCGGCCTCGCCGCCCTGGTCGCGAGCCTGGGGGCGGTCCCGCCCGCCCAGGCCGCGTCCTCGATGCGCACCGTCTTCCCCGGCGAGTCCATCCAGAAGGCGGTCGACGCGGCCGCCCCGGGCAGCACCGTCCAGCTGATGCCCGGCACGTACCACGAGAGCGTGCTGATCACCCGTTCGGACATCACCCTGCGCGGGGTCGGTCCGTCGACCGTCCTCGTCCCGGACCCGGCGCAGACCGGGAACGCCTGCGCCACGGCGGGCCACGGCATCTGCGTGGCCGGCACGGACGACCAGAAGGTGAACAACGTCCGGATCGGCTCGCTGACCGTCTCCGGCTACCGGATGAACGGCATCGACGCCTCCAACACCGACCACCTGCGGATCATGGACGTCGGTGCCTTCCACAACGGCAACCAGGGCATCAGCCAGGAGAAGTCGATCCGGGCCACGCTGACCGGCAACGAGGCCGCCGACAACGTGCAGGCGGGCATCTTCCTCGCCAACTCGGTGGCCCACGAGGGCGGTGCCATCGACACCCAGGGCACCGTGATCCGCGGCAACCGGCTGTCCGGCAACCGGATCGGCGTGGTCGTCCGGCGCGCCCGGACGCTGGCGGTGGACGCCAACGACATCAGCGGCAACTGCGGCGGCGTCTTCGTGGTCGGCGACGAGGGCTCGCCCAAGCCGGGCGCGATCAGCGTCAACCGCAACTACGTCCACGAGAACAACAAGTACTGCCCGCCGAACCCGCGGCTGGCCTTCATCCAGGGCACCGGCATCCTCTTCACCGGTGCCGAGGACTCCGTGGTGTCCGGCAACCAGATCGAGGGCAACCGCGGCGACTCGCCGATGTCCGGCGGCGTGGTGCTCTTCCCGAGCGTGACCGGCACGCCCAACAACCGGATCACCGTCACCGGGAACGTACTGGCCGACAACGGCCCCGCGGACCTGGCCGACCGCGACAAGGGCACCGGCAACACCTTCACCCGCAACACCTGCGGCGTCTCCGAGCCGGCCGGCCGCTGCTGAGCCCTCGCCCGAGCAACCCGCCGCACCGACCGCAGACCCTCCTCCCCGGGCCGCCCGGCCCCCGTACGAAAGGCGGTTCCATGTCCGCCAGCACCCAGTCCCCGTCCCCGCCCGCGGTGATGCGCCTGCGCGAGCTCGTCTTCGGCGCCGCCTGCGCCGCGGCGATCCGCGCCGCGGCGCAGCTCGGTGTCGCCGACGCGCTCGGCGAGAGCCCGACGGCCGTCCGCGACCTGGCCGCCGAGCTGAAGGTGGAGCCCAAGCCGCTGCGCCGGCTGATGCGGGCGCTCGCCAGCTACGGGATCTTCACGGAGACGGACGACGACCGCTTCGCGCACACCGACATGTCCCGGATGCTGCGCGAGGACGCCCCCAACAGCCTGCGCTACATCTCGCTGTGGTGCACCGAGCCCTGGACGTGGCAGGCCTGGCCCCGGCTGGACGAGGCCGTCCGCACCGGCCGCAACATCTTCCCCGAGATGTTCGGCAAGGAGTTCTTCCAGTACCTGCACGACGACGCGGGCGAGTCCGCGAAGGTCTTCGACAAGGCGATGAGCAGCTCCAGCCGGCAGTCCGCCGCCGACCTGGTGGCCTTCCTGGACAACCTGGAGGGCGTCTCGACGGTGGTGGACATCGGCGGTGGCCAGGGCCTCGCGCTGGCCGGGCTGCTGGAGAAGCACCCGCACCTGCACGGCACGCTGCTCGACCTGCCGCAGGTGGTCGCGGACGCCGATCCGCGGCTGCGGCCGGGCGGCGTGCTGGCCGACCGGGCCCGCCTGGTGCCGGGCGACTGCCGGGTGGACATCCCGGTGCAGGCCGATCTCTACCTGATCAAGAACATCCTGGAGTGGGACGACGAGTCCACCCGCCGCACGCTGGCGAACGTGGTGGGTGCGGCCCGCCCGGGCGCCCGGGTGGTGGTGGTCGAGAACCTGGTCGACGACAGCCCCTCGATGCGCTTCACCACCGCGATGGACCTGCTGCTGCTGCTCAACGTCGGTGGTGCCAAGCACACCCGGGAGAGCATGCTGGGCCTGATGTCCGAGGCCGGCCTTCGGGTCGACGAGGTCCGCCCGGTCAACCCGTACCTGCACGCCTTCGAGAGCGTCGTCGGGGGCTGACGCGCTCCGCTCCTCCCCCGAGGCCCGCCAGCACCCCGCCGGCGGGCCTCGGCGTGCGCCCGCCACCGGTCCCTGCACCGGGACCGGGCATCGGGCACCGGCAGGCCGGCACCGGGCGGCGGACGCGGCAACGCCAGGGCGCCGGCCCGATGGTGATCGGTCGGCGCCCTGGCGTTCGCGGTGGATCAGCCCGAGGGCCGCTCCCACCGGTAGAACTCGCGCGCCATCGCGTCCTTCGGCTCCCGCCAGGTGGCCGGGTCGTACGCCTGGACGTGCGCGGTGAGCCGGTCGCTGACGAGCTGGAACTCGGGGTGCTTCACGTGCTGGGCGACGGAGGGCCCGGGCGGCCGGTCCGCCTCGATGAGGTGCAGGTAGAGGTCCTCGAACTGGAACAGGCTGCGGCCGGTGACCCCGATCAGGTGCGGCAGTTCACCGCGGTCGGAGTCGGCGAAGATGCCCGCGATGTCGTCGCCGGAGCCGGGCCGCATCCGGGCGACGATGAGCGAGCGGTACGTCCCGCTCACCGCACGCCCGCCCGCAGTTCGACCTTCTCCTTGATGAGTTCCATCTGGATCCGCGAGTTGCGGTTGATGTGGTTGGTCATGCCGTGGTCGTCTACCGGTGCGGTGGGCTTCATCGCGAAGTCCTGGATCCAGCGCATCAGGGTGCCGCCGGGGTGCTCGGTGTACTCCCACCGGATGTTCATGAACTCGAAGGGGCCGGGCTCGACGCGGCGGGCCCGGACGGTCAGCCCCTGCCGGTCGGTCTCCCGCTCGGAGACCCAGCTCCAGACGGCGCCGTTCTCGTCGGGGTGCATGGTCAGCCGGAAGGTCGTCTTCGGGCCCTCGCGGTCGAGCACCTCGACGGTCGCGTACTCGCTGAACAGCTGGGGCCAGCCCTCCAGGTCGTTGGTGACGTCCCAGACGAGGTCGAGGGGGGCGTTGATGAGGATCTCGTTGTCCGTGTGGCCGGGCATGGGGTCAGGCTCCCGTCGTGGCAGAGGCGTTGACGGCGTCGAGGAAGTCCTGCGGGGTCTTGGACATCTCCGCGCCGGGGGTGATGGGGGTGGCGTAGGTGTTCTCCAGCTCGCCGACGATGCCGAGCAGCGCGAGCGAGTCGACGCCGAACTCCTCGAAGGTCGCGCCGGGGCGCTCCAGGTCGAGCGGGTCGACGCCGATGCCGGCCCGGCCCTTGATCAGGGCGGCCAGCTCGTCGTAGGTGAGGACGTGGGTCATCGGGTTCTCCTGTGGGTCGGGGGCATCCGGCAGCCGGTCAGGACGGCCGGCCGGCACGCAGCACCAGGGCGGCGTTGGAGCCCATCAGTCCGCGGCTGAGCACCAGGGCGGTGCGCAGCTGGGCGGTGCGGCCGTAGCCGCAGACCAGGTCGAGGTCGTACGCCGTGCCGGTGACGTTCGGCGTGGGCGGGACGAAGCCCTGTTCCATGGCGAGCACGGCCGCCGCGGCGTCCAGCAGCGGGGCGCCGCAGTAGGCGCGCCCGGTGCCGGCCTTGGGTGCCGTGACGGGCACCCGGGAGGCGTGCTCGCCGAGCACGTCGGCGAGGGCCAGTGCCTCGGCCCGGTCGGCCTCCGGGACGCCGAGGGCGTCGGCGAAGACCACGTCGACCTCGTCGGGGGCGCAGCGGGCCTGCTCCAGGGCGGCGCGGATCGCGTGCGCGAGGCCCTCGCGGGACTCGGCCCAGCGCGACGCCCCGGTGAAGGTGGCGGCGTGTCCGGCGAGTTCGGCCCGGATCCGGGCTCCGCGCCGGCGGGCGGCCCGTTCGTCCTCCAGGACGAACATGGCGCCGCCCTCGGCCGGCACGAACCCGCTCGCCTCCGGGCTGAACGGCAGGTAGGCGGTGGCGGGGTCGTCGCCGAGGCTGAGCTCGGGGTAGCCGAGCTGGCAGACCATCGAGTACGGCGCCAGCGGTGCCTCCGCACCGCCGACCACGACCGCGTCCGCGCCCCTGGCTATGGTGCGCGCCGCGTGCGCCAGCGCGTCGAGGCCGCCGGCCTCGTCGCTGGCCACCACGGCGCAGGGCCCCTTGAAGCCGCCGCGGATGGAGATCTGGCCGGTGCTGGCGGCGTAGAACCAGGCGATCGACTGGTACGGGCCGACGAACCGGGGGCCCTGGCCCCACAGGTTCTGCAGCTCGCGCTGGCCGAACTCGCCGCCGCCGGAGCCGGCCGCGGTGACGACGCCGGTGGCGAACGGCGAGTTCTCGTCGGGCCGCAGCCGCGCGTCCTCCAGGGCGAGGTCGGCGGCCGCCATCGCGTAGTGCGTGAACCGGTCGGTCTGGACGAGGTAGCGGCCCTCGACGGCGGCCTCGGCGTCGAAGCCGCCGACCTGTCCGGCGACGCGCAGCGGCATCTGCCCGCAGCCCTCGCGGGTGATCGGGCCGAGCACGCTGGCGCCCTCGCGGGTGGCCTTCCAGAAGTCGTCGGTGCCGACACCGTTGGGTGCGATCACCCCGATGCCGGTCACCACCGTCCGCCGGTCGGGCGGGTCGGACGTCATGTCCGTGCCCCCTCTCTGCTGAGCACGACCGCGGACTGGAAGCCGCCGAAGCCGCTGCCGACCGAGAGCACGTGCCGCAGCGGCAGCTCCCGGGCCGTCTTCGGGACGTAGTCCAGGTCGCACTCCGGGTCCGGGGTCTCGTAGTTGGCGGTGGGCGGGACGACGCCGTGCTTCAACGCCAGGGCGCAGGCGACCAGTTCGATCGCGCCGATGGCGCCGAGCGAGTGCCCGACCATCGACTTGATGGAGCTCATCGGCGTCTCGTACGCGTGGGCGCCGAGCGAGCGCTTGACGGCGGCGGTCTCGTGCCGGTCGTTCTGCTTGGTGCCGGAGCCGTGCGCGTTGACGTAGTCGACGTCGGAGGCGTTCACCCGGGCGTGGTCGAGGGCCCGGTCGACGGCCTCCGACATCTCCCGGCCCTCCTGGGTGAGACCGGTCATGTGGTAGGCGTTGCCGAAGGTGGCGAAGCCGCCGAGTTCGCAGATGATCCGGGCGCCGCGCCGCTTGGCGTGCTCGTACTCCTCCAGCAGCAGCACGGCGCCGCCCTCGCCGAGGACGAAGCCGTCCCGGCTGGCGTCGAACGGCCGGGAGGCGTGCTCCGGGTCGTCGTTGCGCGCCGAGGTCGCCTTGATGGCGTCGAAGCAGGCGACGGTGATCGGGGAGATCGGCGAGTCGGAGGCGCCGGCGATGCAGACGTCGACCCGCCCGTCCTCGACGGCCTGCAGGGCGTAGCCGACGGCGTCCAGCCCGGAGGTGCAGCCGGTGGAGACCGTCTGCACCGGGCCGTGCGCGCCGGTGCGCTCGGCGACCGCGGAGGCGAGCGTGGCGGGGGTGAAGGCCCGCTGCAGGTGCGGCGCGGCGCCGCGGTGGTCGACGTCCCACCGGGCGCCGTTCGCGCTGACGCCGACGTAGTCGTGCTCCAGCCGGGTGGTGCCGCCGACGGCGGTGCCGAGGGAGACGCCGATCCGCCAGGGGTCCTCGGCGCCGAGGTCGAGCCCGGAGTCGCGGACGGCCTCCGCGGCGGCGGCCAGCGCGAACTGGATGTACCGGTCCGAGCGGGCCACCTCCTCGGCGTCCAGGCCTGCCGCGTACGGATCGAAGTCGCACTCGCCGGCGATCCGGGAGCGGAATCCGGCCGGGTCGAAGAAGGTGATCCCGCGGGTCGCGGTGCGGCCGGCGGTGAGGAGGTCCCAGAAGGCGGGGACCCCGACGCCGCCGGGCGCGACGACACCGAGACCGGTGACCACCACCCGCCGTGTCATGAGACGGCCTCGGCCGGTTCCGGCGGCGCCGGGGTCTCCTCGGTGTCGACGTGGCCGAGCTCGGGCCGTGGGGCGAGCGGGCCGAGGTGGAAGACCAGGCGGGCCTCGGTGGAGCCGACGTTGCGGAACCGGTGGCGCACGTTCATCGGGATCAGCAGGCCGTTGTCGGGGCTGAGCCGGAACGGCTCCCCGTCGAGGTCGACCTCCAGTTCGCCCCTGACCACCAGCACGAACTCCTCGGAGTACGGGTGGTAGTGCTCGGCGATCCGGTCGCCGGGCTGCACGATCGCCATTCCCATGAAGCCGCTGGTGGCTCCCACCGTCGTCGGGGTGAGCATGGCGCGCAGGTCGCCGCCGCGTCGGGTGTTCGGCGGCGCGTCGTCGACGTGCACGATGCGTGGGAACTTGGTGGTCATGGTTGCTGCCTCCAGAAGGCTTTGCAGGGATGGGGGCCGGGGGCGGGCTGGCCGCCCCGGTGCGTGGACGCTCAGGCGTCCTGGGAGGAGCGGTCGGTGACGGGCTGCATGGTGCAGTCGGCGAGGAAGCGGCCGATGCCCGCGGAGGTCCGCAGGTCGTGGTGCTCGTCGAGCTCCAGCAGGCGGGCCAGCACGCCGGCGGCGCGCGGTCCGGCGATGCCGAGGGCGGTGGCGGGGTCGGCGTCGGCCGGCCCGGCGAAGTCGATGACGCGGACGACCACGTCGTCGCGGTGGAAGAGGGTGCTCGCGACGAGCGGCGAGCCCTCCTCGACGACCTGACGGTCCTGACGGGCCAACAGGCCGACGACCGAACTGCCGCATCCGGTCTTCACCGGGTAGCGCAGCGCGTACCGGCGGACGGGCGCGGTCGGCGCGTCGGGGGCGGCGACCCGGTGCACCGCGGGCAGTGCGGCGCGCATGAAGAAGGCGCGGGCGGACTCCGGGTTGCCGAGGTCGCGGGCCTCCTCCAGGTAGGGGTTGATGGCCTCCTCGACGGCCCGCACCTCGGGCTGCTGGGCGACGTGCCGCAGCGCCGCGCCGAGGTCGCCGGCCACCTCGACCGCGCGGACGACCCGGTTGCCCTGCATGAAGAGCGAGGTGCGCAGCAGCCGGGTGCGCTCGTCCACCTGGGCCTTGGGCGAGGTGTAGCCGGCGAGGATCCCGGCGACCTTCTTCTCGGTGCCGGGCTTCACCGTGAAGGTGAGGGCGTGTCGGACGATGCCGTCGGAGACCGGCGCCGCGAAGTCGTAGGTGTGGTCGCCGGCGGTCTCCCGCATGATGCTGAACCGCAGCGAGCGGGTGTCGCGGACGCAGCCGTGCAGCGGCTTGACCATCTCGCGGTGGGCCTCGCTGTCGACCCAGGAGAGGAAGGGCTGGGCGCTCTCCCACTCGCTGGTGATCAGCCACTGGGAGGGGTCCTCGATGGACTGGCAGAGCTGGTCGCTCACGTGGCCGGGCACGGCGGCGACCTGGTGGCGCAGCTGCTCATAGGCCGTCAGGAACTTCTCCTGGGCGCCGTCCATGACGTCGCACATGAGGACGACGCGCAGGCGGGGGACGGCGAGGGCGGCAGGGTGGGCGTCGGTCACGGGTTCGGTGAGGGTCGTCATCATCACTCGTCTGTTCGAAGGGACGTGTCGTCGCGCGGCCGTGGTGGAGCGGCGGCCGCTGGCGGCGGGTGTGGGGGTCGGCCTGCGGCCCGCGGGGGCGGGGGTTCGGCCGGTGCGGTCGCGTGCCCGGCCCGGTGCCGCCGACGGCGGCCGGGCATGGTCCGGTCACGAGGACTGAGCTCGATCGTGGCGGTCCGTCACCGATCGTGCGAGGGCAGGAACCCATCCGAGCGAAAAGGCGCGGCCATGGGCGCAACCGGCCGCGCGGGCACGGACGAATGACAGGGACATTGGGTGTCGGGCCCTTCGAACGACTGGAGTCACAGATGAACCCAACCGCCGACGGCCGGCTGCCCGTCCTGATCGTGGGCGGCTCCCTGGTGGGGCTGTCCACCTCGCTGTTCCTGGGAAGGCTGGGGGTGCCGCACCTGCTGGTGGAGAAGCACGCGGCCACCTCGCACCACCCGCGCGGACGCGGCAACAACGTGCGGACGATGGAGCTGTTCCGGGTGGCGGGCGTGGAGTCCGCCGTCAAGGAGGCCGCCTCGGTGCTGGCGGAGAACCACGGCATCCTGCAGGCCGACACCCTCTCGGGCGACGACCAGGAGTGGCTGTTCAAGGAGATCGACCCGGGCGGCGCACTGAAGCGGTTCAGCCCGACCGGCTGGTGCCTGTGCAGCCAGAACGACCTGGAGCCGGTGCTGCTGGAGTACGCCCGCCGGCTGACCGGTGACATCCGCTTCGGGACGCAGCTGGTCTCCTTCGAGCAGGACGCCGACGGAGTGACGGCGCTGATCCGCAACCGGGAGACGGGCGAGGAGGAGACCGTCCGGGCGCAGTACCTGGTGGCCGCCGACGGCCCGCGCAGCCCGATCCGGGAGGCGCTCGGCATCGGCCAGACCGGTCCGGGCGACCTCTTCCACAACGTCAGCATCACCTTCCGGTCGAAGGGGCTCGCCGACGTGGTCGGCGAACGGCGGTTCATCGCCTGCTACCTGACCGACCCTCGGGGCGCGGGCGCGCTGCTGCCGGTCGACAACCGCGAGCACTGGGTCTTCCACGCGCCGTGGCACCCGGAGAACGGCGAGGCGCTGGAGGAGTTCACCGACGCCCGGTGCGCCGCGGCGATCCGCGCGGCCGCCGGGGTGCCGGACCTCGACGTGGAGGTCACCGGCCGGGCGCCCTGGCACGCGGCTCAGCGGGTGGCGGAGCGGTACTCGGTCGGCCGGGTCTTCCTGGCGGGCGACTCGGCGCACGAGATGTCGCCGACGGGTGCGTTCGGCTCCAACACCGGCATCCAGGACGCGCACAACCTGGCGTGGAAGCTCGCGGCGGTGCTCGGCGGCTGGGCCGGACCGCGGCTGCTGCAGTCGTACGGGCGGGAGCGCCGACCGGTCGCGGAGGCGACCGCCGCCCGGGCGACGGCCCGCTCCGCGGAGCACAAGCACCCGGGCTACGACGTGTCACCGGGCACCGGACGGCAGAACAACGTGCTGTCGGTGGTGCTGGGCTACCGGTACCCGCTGGGTGCGGTGGTCGGTGCCGACGCGGACGGCCCGGCGGTGCCGGAGAAGCTCGCGGCGGACGGCTCGCCGGGCGGCCGGGCGCCGCACGTGTGGGTGCGGCGGGCCGGGGTGCGGGTCTCCACGCTGGACCTGTTCGAGACGGTGCCGGTGCTGCTGGCCGGACCGGCGGCGGACGCCTGGCACGAGGCGGGCGAGCTCGCCGCGAAGCGGCTCGGTGTCCCGCTGACGGGCTACCGGGTCGGCACCGAAATGGAGTTGGAGCCCGAAGAGGGCACCGACTGGGCCGGCACGTACGGGGTCGGGGCCGACGGCGCGGTGCTCGTCCGCCCGGACGGCTTCGTGGCCTGGCGCTCCACCGGCCCGGTCGGCGACCCGGAGGCCGTCCTGACCGCGGCCCTCCGCGAGGTGCTCGACCTCGACTAGCACCGGAGCGGCACCACCCCACAGACAGGGGCGCGTGGGGGCACCTTTCAGCCTTCGGCCGGGAGGTGCCCCACGCGCCCCTGTCTTCGCAGAGCCTGATCCGTGCGGTCACCCGCTTCCGGGTTGCGCGGTTCCCCGCGCCCCTATGGGTTGGCCCGTCTCCGTGGGCGTGGGTCTGCGGCTGAGGGGGCTGGGCCACCACATGTGGCGGTCGAGGTCCATGGTGAGGGCGGTGACGAGGACGGAGCGGACGACGAGGGTGTCCAGCAGGACGCCGAGGGCGACCGCGAAGCCGATCTCGGCGAAGCCCACGATGGGCAGGGTGCCGAGGACGCCGAAGGTGGCGGCGAGGATCAGGCCGGCCGAGGTGATGACGCCGCCGGTGGCGGCCAGGCCGGCGACCGCGCCGGCTCTGGTGCCGCGGTGCAGCGACTCCTCGCGGACGCGGGTCATCAGGAAGATGTTGTAGTCGATGCCCAGTGCCACCAGGAAGACGAAGACGAACAGCGGGAAGGCGTTGTCCTCGCCCTCGAAGTGGAAGCCGTGTGTGAAGACGAAGGCGCTGATGCCGAGCGCGGCGGTGTAGGAGAGCACCACCGTGCCGATCAGCACCAGCGGGGCGACCACGGCCCGCAGCAGGATCGCCAGCACGGCCAGCACCACGACCAGCACCAGCGGGATGATCACCCGGTTGTCGTTGCCGGCGGCGCGCCCGGCGTCGAGGACGACCGCGGTGTTGCCGCCGACCTGGGCGTCGGCCTCCGGCAGGGCGTGGACGTTGGCCCGGACCCGGTCGACGGTGTCCTTGGCGGCCTGGCTGTCCGGCGGGTCGGTGAGGGTGGCCTGGAAGAGCGCCTGGCCGTTCTTGGCGAGCACGGGGGTGGCGCCGGCGATGCCCTCGGTGGAGGTGGTGACGGTCCGGACGCGTTCCCCGGAGGCGGCGGTGCTCACGATGGTGAGCGGTGCTCCGGTGCCGCCGGGGAAGTGCTCGGCGAGGACCTGCTGGCCGACCACGGAGTCCGGCTTGCCGGTGAAGGTGCCGGCGGTGGAGAGCCCGGTGGCGTTCAGCGCGATCAGGCCGAGGCTGCAGACGGCGAGCGCCAGGGCGGTGCCCGTCCAGACCTTGCGGGGGCGGCGGCCGATCCAGGCGCCGATGTGCGCCCAGCGGCCGGTCTTGGTGGGCTCGGGGGTGCCGTACGCGGGGCGGACCGGCCAGAACACCCAGCGGCCGACGATCACCAGGGCGGCGGGCAGCAGGGTGAGCATGGCGCCGAGCGCGACGAGCACGCCGATCGCGCAGACCGGGCCGAGGCCTCTGGTGGAGTTCATCTCGGCGACCAGCAGGCAGAGCATCGAGGCGACCACGGTGACCGAGCTGGCCAGGATGGCCGGGCCGGCCCGGTGCAGGGCGAACGCCATCGCCTCGTGGCGGTCCTCGTGGCGGCGCAGTTCCTCCCGGTAACGGGCGGTGAGCAGCAGGGCGTAGTCGGTGCCCGCGCCGAGCACGAGGACGATCAGGATGCCGGCGCTCTGCGCGTTGACGGTGAGGTCGGCGTGCGCGGCCAGCACGTAGATGACGGCCTCGGCGACGATCAGGGCGGCGCCGGCGGACAGCAGCGGCAGCAGCCAGAGCACCGGGCTGCGGTAGGTGAGCAGCAGCAGCACGATCACCACGGTGATGGTGGCGAAGAGCAGGGTGCTGTCGATGCCGGCGAAGGCCTCGGCCTGGTCGGCGCCGACGCCGGCCGGGCCGGTGACGTGCGTGGTCATGCCGTCGCTGTTCTCGGCGGCGGTGGCGCGCAGGCTGTCGACGGCGGGTTGCAGGTCCTTCCAGCCGCCGGTGCCGATGTCCACGGGCACCACGGTCTGCATGGCCTTGCCGTCGGCGGAGACCTGCGGTCCGACCACCGGTCCGCGGACGTGCGGGGCGTCGGCGAAGGCCGCGGCGTCCCTGACCGCCTCGGCCTTGTTGGCCGGGGTGATGCCGTTGTCGTTCTGGTAGACGACCACGGCCTGGGCGATGTCGACGGGGAAGAAGGCGCGCTGCTCGTTCAGCACCTGGGTGGACTCGGCGTTGCCGGGCAGCCAGCTGCTGGCCTCGTTGTCCTCGGCATCGGTGAGCTTGCCGGCCAGCGGCACGGCGACGATCAGCAGCACCAGCCAGAACGCCAGCACCACCCACTTGGCGCGCCGGCCGCACGGCAGTGCGGCAAGCCTTGCGGACGGGCTCATCGGGTACCCCCTTGCGGGCCCTCGGCTGCTCCCTCGGCCGCTCCGGTGCCCCCGTCCGGCGGGGCGCACGGCCTCTCCCAGCATGCCACCGGAGGGCGGTCGGTGACGGATCGGGCGGCCGGCACCGGCCCGCCCGTGCGCCGCCGGCGAGGTCTATCGTGTGGCTCATGAGCTCACACTTCGACGTCGTGGTCCTGGGTGCCGGCCCGGGCGGCTACACCGCCGCGGTCCGGTCCGCGCAGCTCGGGCTTCGCACGGCGGTCATCGAGACCAAGTACTGGGGCGGCGTCTGCCTGAACGTCGGTTGCATCCCCTCGAAGGCGCTGCTGCGCAACGCCGAGCTGGCGCACATCTTCACCAAGGAGGCCAAGACCTTCGGCATCAAGGTCGAGGGCAGCGTCAGCTTCGACTACCGCGAGGCGTTCCTGCGCAGCCGCAAGGTCGCGGAGGGCCGGGTGGCCGGCATCCACTACCTGACGAAGAAGAACGGCATCACCGAGTTCGACGGCTGGGGCACCTTCGTCGACGACCACACCCTGCAGGTCTCGCTGACCGCGGGCGGCGTCGAGACGGTGACGTTCGACCACTGCATCATCGCGGCGGGCGCCACCACGCGGCTGCTGCCGGGCACCTCGCTCAGCGACCGGGTGGTGACCTACGAGGAGCAGATCCTCACCGACACCCTGCCGGAGAGCATCATCATCGCGGGTGCCGGCGCGATCGGCGTCGAGTTCGCGTACGTGCTGCACAACTACGGCGTGAAGGTGACGATCGTCGAGTTCCTGGACCGGATGGTGCCGCTGGAGGACGCGGACGTCTCGGCGGAGCTGGCGAAGCGGTACAAGCGGCTCGGCATCGAGGTGCTGACGTCGACCCGGGTCGACGCGATCGACGACTCGGACCCGAACGCCAAGGTCCGGGTGACCGTCACCCAGAACGGCGCGCAGAAGGTGCTGGAGGCCGACAAGGTGCTCCAGGCGATCGGCTTCGCGCCGCGCACCCAGGGCTACGGCCTGGAGGTCACGGGTGTGAAGCTGACCGAGCGCGGCGCGATCGCCGTGGACGGCCGCAGTCGCACCAACGTGCCGCACATCTACGCGATCGGTGACGTCACCGCCAAGCTGATGCTGGCGCACGCGGCGGAGTCGATGGGCGTCATCGCGGCGGAGACCATCGCGGGCGCGGAGACCATGGAGCTCGACTTCGTGATGATCCCGCGCGCCACGTACTGCCAGCCGCAGATCGCCAGTTTCGGCTGGACGGAGGCGCAGGCCCGCGAGCAGGGCCACGACGTCAAGGTGGTGAAGTTCCCCTTCACCGCGAACGGCAAGGCGCACGGACTCGGCGACGCGGCCGGCTTCGTCAAGCTGATCAGCGACAACAAGCACGGCGAGCTGCTCGGCGCCCACCTGATCGGCCCCGAGGTCACCGAGCTGCTGCCGGAGCTGACCCTGGCCCAGCAGTGGGACCTGACGGTGCACGAGGTCGCCCGCAACGTGCACGCGCACCCGACGCTGGGCGAGGCGGTCAAGGAGGCCGTGCACGGCCTCGCCGGGCACATGATCAACTTCTGATCGGCCGCCGCGGCACTCTCCGCGGCCGGCGGTGACGGCCCACCGGGTCGCCACCGCCGGCCGCTGCCGCAGCCCGTACCCTGGGCCCCGACGGGCGCCGGCGGCGCCCGCACGACACGGGGGGTGCGCGGCGTGGGCGAGGAACGGGGTCCGAGCGCGGGCGAACTGATCGGGATGCTGGCCGACCCCGGCGGCTTCCGGTGCTGGGACGAACCGGCGGTACACCCGGGCGCCGACGACGCGTACACCGCGTCCCTGGCGAAGGCGGCCGCCCGCACCGGCCTGGACGAGGCCGTCACCACCGGCCTGGCCCTGGTCGACGGGGTGCCGGTGGCGCTGATCGCCTCCGAATTCGGCTTCCTCGGCGGCTCGATCGGTGTGGCCACCGCCGAGCGGATCACCCGCGCGGTGGAGCGCGCCACCGCCGAACGCCTCCCCGTCCTCGCCCTGCCGGTCTCCGGCGGCACCAGGATGCAGGAGGGCTCGGCCGCCTTCCTCTGCATGGTCCGGGTCACCGCGGCCGTCCAGGCCCACCAGGCCGCCGGCCTGCCGTACCTCACCTACCTGCGCAACCCCACCATGGGCGGGGTGTTCGCCTCCTGGGGCACGCTCGGCCACGTCGTCGCGGCCGAACCCGGCGCCCGGCTCGGCTTCCTCGGCCCGCGGGTCTACGAGGAGCTGCGCGGGGTCCGGCTGCCGCCCGGGGTGCAGCGGTCCGAGACGCTGGCCGCCCGCGGCCTGGTCGACGCCGTGCTGCCGCCGCAGGAGCTGCGCGGTCACCTGCTGCGGGTGCTGTCCGTGCTGGGCGCCGCGCCCGTCCCGCAGCCCCAGCCGCCGAGCGGGCCACCCACCGGCGTCACGGCGGACGCCTGGGACTCCGTCCGCCGAACCCGCCGCCCGGACCGGCCCGGCACCCGCGAGCTGCTGGACGCCGCCGCCGACGAGTACGTCCCGCTGGGCGCGCCCGGCGGCGAGGGCGGCGCGCTGCTGCGGGCGCTCGCCGTGTTCGGCGGCAGCCCGGCCGTGGTGGTCGGGCAGCAGCGCGGCGGCGACCGCCCGTTCACCGCGGCCGACCTGCGGTCCGTCCGGCGCACCGCGCGGACCGCCCAGCAGCTGGGGCTGCCGCTGGTCACGGTCGTCGACACCGCCGGCGCCGAACTCTCCGTACAGGCCGAACTCGACGGGATCGCCGTCGAGATCGCGCACTGCCTCAGCACGCTCACCGCACTGCGCACCCCGGTGCTCGCGGTGCTGCTCGGCCAGGGCTCCGGCGGCGGGGCGCTCGCGCTGCTGCCCGCGGACCGGGTGATCGCGGCGGAGCACGCCTGGCTCGCCCCGCTGCCGCCCGAGGGCGCCTCGGCGATCGTCCACCGGGACGGCGAGCACGCCGCGGAACTGGCCCGGGCCCAGGGGATCGGCGCCTACGACCTGGCCGCGGTCGGCCTGGTCGACGAGGTCGTCGCGGAGCACCCGGACGCGGCCGACGAGCCCGTCCCCTTCGGTGCGCGGGTCGGGCGGGCCGTCGCGCTGGCGCTCGGATCGCTGGCCGCCCTGCCCGTCGAGCAGCGGCTCGCGGCCCGGGCGGCCCGGAACCGGAGGCTGGGCGACCGGCGGGAGGGCTGAGGTCGGGCGGGCTGAGGGCGGAGCCGGGGGCTCAGAGCCGCGTCAGAGCAGGCCGCCGACGGCGGCGACCGCCTTGGAGGCGGAGGCCGCGCCCTCGAGTTCGCCGACCACGCCGTGCAGGTCCTTGATCCGCTTCTCGGCGTGCGCCTGGAAGGCGTCCGCGGCGGCGCCCGTCCAGTGCACCGAATGGCGGGCCCGCTCCAGCTCCTGGGCGATCTTGCTCACCTCGTTGGCGAGCGCCTCCAGCTCGCCCGCCAGGTCGGAGAGCTCCGCGTCCGCCAGCAGCCGGCCTATGCCGTCCAGGATTCCCATCGTCAACCCCCGTCGTCGAGACACGCCCTGTCTCCGGGTCAGCTTATCCGCCGATCGGACCGGACAGGAGCTCGCCCGGCTCGCCACTGAACACCACCCGCCCCCGCCGCAGCACGTGCACCACGCCGGCCCCCGCCAGCGTCGCCGGCAGCGACTGGGCGGCCAGCACCACCGTGCCGCCGTCGGCCGCGGACTCCAGCAGCAACCGGTGCAGCCGGGCCGCCACCGCCGGGGCCAGGCCCCGGTCCGGCTCGTCCAGCAGCAGCAGCCTCGGACGGCCCAGCAGCGCCCGGCCGAGCGCCACCATCTGCTGCTGCCCGCCCGAGAGGGTGCCCGCCCGCCGGGTCATCAGCGAACGCAGCTCGGGGAACCACTCCTCGACGGCCGCCGTGTCCTCGCCCGCGTGCTGCCCGAGGTTCTCCGCGACGGTGAGGGACGGGAAGACCGCCCGATCGGCCGGGACCAGGGCGAGGCCCCGGCGGGCCCGGCGGAACGCCGAGAGGGCGGTGACGTCCCGGCCCGCCCAGAGCACCCGCCCCGCGGCCGGACGGACCACGCCGGCGAGGGTGTGCAGGGCGGTCGTCCGCCCGGCGCCGTTGCGGCCGAGCAGCACCGTCACCCGGCCGGCCGGGCAGGCCAGGTCCACCCCGTGCAGGGCCTCCAGCAGCCCGTACCGGACGCGGACCCCGCGCAGCTCCGCCTCGACGGTCACGGCTCCGCCCCCGCGGCCTCGCCCCACGCCCCCGCCACCCGTGGGTCCGCCAGGACCTCGGCGGTCGGCCCGTTCAGCAGGACCCTCCCCCGGGCCATCACGCAGACCGTGTCGGCGAGTCGGGCGACCAGTTCGACGTCGTGCTCCACCAGCAGCAGCGCCACCCCCTCGGCGGCGAGCGCCCGCAGCACCGAGCCGAGCCGGGCCGTCTGCGCCAGGTCGAGACCGGCGGCCGGCTCGTCCAGCAGCAGCACCCGGGGGGACGCGGCCAGCGCACGGGCCAGCTCCAGCAGGCGCAGCGCACCGGTCGGCAGCCGGTCCGCCGACCAGTCCCGGACGGCGTCCAGGCCGAACAGCCGCAGCGCCCGGTCGGTGGCCTCACGGGCCGCGGGAGCTCCGGGGGCGGGCAGGCCCAGCAGACCCCGGACGGTGCCGCCGCGGCCCTGCTCGGCGCCGAGACGGGTGTTCTCGCCGACCGTCAGGCCGGGGAAGACGGCGATCTGCTGGAAGGTACGGGCGAGGCCGAGACGGGCCCGGGCGTGGTCCGGCAGCCGGGTGACGTCGCGGCCGGCCAGCAGGACGCGGCCGGCGTCCGGGCGGGCGACGCCGCTCAGACAGTCGAACAGCGTGCTCTTGCCGGCGCCGTTCGGACCCACCAGGGCGGTGATCCTGCCGGGCGGGACGTCCAGGTCGACGCCGTCGACCGCGGCGATGCCGCCGAAGCGGCGGACGAGACCGCGGGCGGTGAGGCCGGAGGTGGGGGCGGCGCTCATCGTGGGGTCCGGCAGTGCAAGTTGCTGGAACGGGTCGAGTGAGGGTCGTGCCCTCCCGCTGCGCGCAGTTCCCCGCGCCCCTGCGGGGTCGCCGGACTCGTGGGGACGGGAGGACGAGGGGCCGGTCGGCGGGGAACGTGCAGGTCGGCGCCTGCCGCTGCGCGCAGTTCCCCGCGCCCCTGGGGGTGCAACCGGCCGGAGGGGGCGGAGTGCGGGTGGTGACCTCCCGCTGCGCGCAGTTCCCCGCGCCCCTGGGGGTGCAACCGGCCGGAGGGGTCGGAGTGCGGGTGGTGACCTCCCGCTGCGCGCAGTTCCCCGCGTCCCTGCGGGGGCGGCGGACTCGGCGGGGGTGGGGTCATTTCGGGGGGTCCGTGAGGTGGTGGCGGAGGGATCGGCCGAGGGGGGTGAGGCGGGGTGGGACGGGGGCGGGGCGGGCGGCGAGGCGGCCGGCGACGCCGGCGAGGCCGCCGGGCATCCGGCCGAGGGCGGTGGCGAGGCCGCCGACCACGACCGCGGAGATACCGGGGACGGTGCCGGTGTCGAGGCCGATCAGCAGGGCGGCGGCGAGGACCGCGCCGACGGCGCTGTCCGCCCCGGCCACCACCACGGTCGCGAACCAGAGCAGGCCCTGGATCGGGTCGAAGGCGGCGGCGGAGAAGGCGCGTCCGGCAAGGGTCATCAGTCCGCCGCCGAGGGCGGCGAGTCCGGCGCCGGCCATGAAGACCAGGAGTTTCAGCCGGGGCACGTCCACCCCGGCGGCCGAGGCCCCGGCCTGGTGGTCGCGCATCGCGGTGAGGGCCCGGCCGAGCCGGCCGCGGTGCAGGTTGCGGACGAGCAGCAGGCCGAGGCCGAGCAGCACCAGTTCGGCGGTGTAGAAGGCGCCGTCTCCGGTGAGGAACTCGGGGCGGTCGACGACGAGCCCGGTGGTGGCGTACGGCTGGTTGAAGACGAGCCGGCTGAGCGCGGTGCCGACGGCGAAGGTGACCAGGGCGAGGGCGAGGCCGCGGCGGCGGATCGCGGGCCATCCGGTGAGGAGGCCGAGCGGCACGGTGACGGCGACCGCCAGCAGCAGCGCGGGGACGGCGGGCATCGCCGGCAGTCCGGGTACCCGGCCGGACATCAGCAGGGCCGTCCCGAGCCCGCCGAGGCCGGCGTACCCGGCCTGGCCGAGGGAGACCTGTCCGCCGTAGCCGGTGACGACCACGACGGAGAGCAGTACCAGGGCGAGCGCGGGTACGGCGAGGGCGTGCCGCAGGTCGTCGTTGCGGAAGCCGAGCGGCAGCAGCAGGAGGACGGTGCAGACGGCCTTGACGGCGGCCGAGCCGCGTTCGATCCGGGGGGCGCCGGCCGGGGCGAGGCCGGTGTCGTCCACCGCGCCGCGCCAGGGCAGCAGGGCCGCGACGAGCAGCGCGACGGTGAACAGGTTGGCCTGCACGGCCTGGGCGAGCGGCAGGAGCTGACCGGCCGGACGCAGCCGGGTGAGTTCGCTCTGCGCGACGCCCAGGGCGAGGCCGGTGACGACCGCCACGGGCAGGCTGCGCAGCCGGGCGGCGACGGCGACGGCCATGGTCTCCATGACGAGCAGCGGCAGGCCGTAGGGGTCGAGCAGCAGGGAGGGGGCGAGCAGGATGCCGACCAGTCCGGCGGTGAAGGAGCCGAAGGCCCAGCCGGTGGCGGAGATCCGGTCGGCGTCGATCCCGGCGAGTCCGGCGAGGGCGCGGTTGTCGACGACGGCGCGCAGCCGGGTGCCGAAGGCGGTGTAGCGGGTGACGAGGCCGACGCCGCCGGCCACCGCGAACAGGACGGCCAGTTGGACGGCGGTGTCCAGGCGCAGGACGTGGCCGCCGAGGTCGGCGAGGTGCTCGGGCCGGACGAGCGCGGGGGCGTCGGCGAAGGGGGCGGTGCCCCAGAGCAGGATGACGGTGCCGATCAGCAGCACGAAGACGCCGATGCCGGCGACCATCGTCTCGCCGGCTCCGGCGCCGCGGCGCTGCAGCGGGCGGAAGACGGCGGCGTCGAGCAGGACGCCGAAGGCGGGGGCGGCGATCAGCAGGCAGAAGGCGGCCGCGGGGAAGAGCGGCCAGCCGCGGACGACGACGAGTTCGCGCAGCAGGTAGGCGGTGGCGACGGCCTGGGCGCCCTGGGCGAGGTTGAGCACGCCGGTGGCGCGGTGGGTGACGACCAGGCCGACGCCGCTGAGCGCGGCGGCGCTGCCGACGGAGAGGCCGGCGAGGGCGAGGTCGGCGGTCAGGCCGAGGCTGTCACTCACCCGGCCGGGGCCCGGGCTCGGCGGGTCCGGGGTCGGCGGGTCCGGGGTCGGCGGCCGGTCCGGGGGCCTCGGGCGGCCCGGGGTCGCAGACCGGGCAGGGGCTGAGGCCGCGTTCCCGCACGGCGCGGGCGTCCAACGGTTCGGCGCCGGTCTTGCCGGCGACCAGCGGGCAGTCCCGGCGGTGGTAGAGGGTGCCGTCGGGGAGGCCGACCGGCGGGCCGCTCTCGCCCTCGTCGGCTGCGGCGGGGGCCTCGGTGACCAGCAGCGCGTAGAGCTGGTCGAGCCGCCGGTCCGCGGGCTCGCCGGGGCCGGGGCCGCGGCGGACGGCGATGAGGACGGCGCCCGCGACGATCAGGGCGGCGCCGGGGGCGGTGGCCGAGGCGATGTACGGCAGCTGACGGGCCGCGAGCTCCTCCCCGGAGACGCCGTACCAGCCGAGCACGCAGAGCACCGCGCCGGCGGCGAGCGTGAACCAGCCGGGCCATTCGCGCAGGGCCCGCAGCAGCCCGGCGGTGCTGGGCCGGGGAATCCGGTTCATCCAGATTTCTCCGTACTGTCCAGATTTCTCGGTATTCTACTGTTCTGTCAGCTCCTCTTGCGGTTCGTCCGCCGATCGGCCTTCATAGTGTCACTTGCGGCATCCGGTGCCGCAGCACGGACCGAGACACCGACCCAGAGCAGCCACGACACGAGCGACCGGGGCCACCGGCGGGAGGGCGGCCCTGCGGTCGGGAAGAACGCGGTGAGCAACCCATGCGCAACAACCCTGGCGAGTCGATCCACGAGGCCGGCCCCGGCCCCGCCGCCCACCCGGACGGCCGTACCCCCTCATCCCGTCCGGTCGGCGCGGCCGCCCGGCTCGCGGCGGCCGTCCTGGCCGTCCTGGCCCTGCTGTTCGCGGCGGCCTGCAGCAGCAGCAGTTCCTCCGGGTCCTCCTCACCCTCGCCCTCGGCACCGGCCACGACCTCGGCGGCTGCGTCGCCCACGGGCGGCGGCTCGGCACCGGCCGACGCGGAGGCCGCCAAGGCGCAGATCAAGACCAACTGGGAGAAGTTCTTCGACCCGGCCACGCCGATCGCCGACCGGGCCGCGCTGCTGCAGAACGGCGAGGCGCTCCAGCCCGCCCTGCAGGGCTTCGCCAACGACCCGCGGGTCGGCCAGGTCAAGGCCACGGTGACCGACGTCCAGTTCACCTCGGACTCGGCCGCGACCGTGACGTACACGCTGACGCTGCAGGGCCAGACGGTCGAACCGGCCGCGAGCGGACAGGCCGTGCTGGACAACGGCACCTGGAAGGTGTCCACCAGCACCCTGTGCGGGCTGGTCGCCCAGGCCGGCGGCAGCGCGATCCCGGGATGCAGCTGACCGGGCTCCGACGGGCGGCCCGGCACGCCGCGGCCGCCCGCACCGCCCTGCTCGCGGCCTCGGCCGCGCTGCTGCTGACCGTCGCCGGCTGCGGCAGCCGCCTGCCGGAGAGCGCCTTCGGCACACCTCCGGCGGGCGGCACCGTCGACCGGACCACCGACACCGGCGCCGACGCCCGCAGCGTCAAGATCGGCATCATCACCTCGCTCACCAGCCCCGTCGGCTCGGAGACCTTCGCCGGGCCGCGCTTCGGCGCCCTCGCCTTCTTCAAGGCCCTGAACGACGCCGGCGGCGTGCACGGCCGGACGGTGCAGGTCGTCACCTGCGACGACGGCGGCAGCGGCATCGGCAACCAGGACTGCGTCCACCGGATGATCGACAAGGAGAAGGTCTTCGCCCTGGTCTCCGGCAGCGTCCTGGTCTACGCGGGAGCCCCCTACGTCAGCGCCAAGGGCGTGCCGGACGTCGGCGGCCAACCGATCGGCACCGCCTACGACCAGTGGCCGCACCTGTACGGCATCTACGGCAGCAGCGCCCCGCGGGACGGCCGCTCGGTCGGCTGGGACGGCGTCCTCTACCAGAGCACCGAGGTGTACCGGTTCTTCAAGGAGAAGCTCGGCGCCCGCAGCGCCGCCGTCGTCGCCTACGACCAGGCCGACTCGGCCCGCTACGCCCGGCAGTTGACCGAAGCGCTGAAGGCCGAGGGGTACCGGGTGCTCAACCAGACCGTCGACCTGGCGCTGCCCGGCTTCCAGGCGGTCGCCGCGGCGATGAAGGCCGACGGCACCGAGCTGCTCTTCGACGCCATGGACACCCGCGGCAACGCCGGGCTCTGCCAGGCCCTGGACGCCGCCGGGGTGCGCCTCAAGGCCAAGGTCACCAACGTGCAGAACTGGACGGCGACCGTCGGCACCGACTACAAGGACTCCCCCGGCTGCCGGTCGGTGCTGTGGGCGACCTCCTCCAGCCAGAACTACGAGGACACCCGCCAACCGGCCGTGCAGGCCTTCCGCAAGGCGATGGCCACGTACTACCCCGAGCGCGAGGGGCTGCTCTCCGCCTGGGAGTTGGAGGGCTGGGCCGGGGCGCAGTGGCTCACCGACGCGATGGACTCCTGCGGCGCCGACCTCACCCGCGGCTGCGTCGAGGACTTCATGAACCGCAGCACCCCCTACGACGCGCACGGCCTGCTGCTCCCGGCCGACTTCGTCCCGACCCCGCGGCCGACCGGGCTGCTCAGGGCCTGCCTCAACGCCGCCCGCTGGGAGGACTCCGCCCAGGACGGGCACGGCGGTTGGGTCACCCAGGTGCCCGACATGGCCACCAACTGCTACGACGTCCCGCAGCTGCCGTACCGGCCCTGAGGGGTGGTGGGGCGGCCGGTGCGGGCCGTGGTGTGGCGAACGTCGCAGGTGATCGTGGGCGGGTTCGGCCTTCGGCCGGCGACGGGGCGGGGAGCGGCCGGTAGGCTGCCGCTGCCCCGTCCGAGCTGCAAGGAGTCCCCTTGGCCACCGCCGTGCCCGCGTCCGTGATCACCGTCGTCGGGGTCGGTGCGGACGGCTGGGACGGCCTCGCGCCCACCGCCCGGGAGGCGCTGCTCGGGGCCGCGACCGTCCTCGGCGGACCACGCCAGCTGGAGCTGCTGCCGCCGGAGGTCACCGCCGCACGGGTGGCCTGGCCGAGCCCGCTGCGGCCCGCCGTACCCGGTCTGCTCGCCGAGCACGGCGACCGGCGGCTGTGCGTCCTCGCCAGCGGCGACCCGATGTTCCACGGCATCGGCCGAGCCCTCGCCGAGACGGTCGGCGCCGAGCGGCTGCACGTGCTGCCGCACCCCTCCTCCGTCGCCTACGCCTGCGCGCGCCTCGGCTGGCCGCAGGAGGACACCGAGGTGGTCAGCGCGGTCGGCCGCCCGCTGGCGAACCTCAACGCCGCACTGTCCGACGGGCGGCGGCTGCTGGTGCTCAGCGCCGGCGCCGGCACCCCCGCCGAGGTCGCCGCGCTGCTCACCGGACGCGGCTTCGGCGCCAGCCGGCTACGGGTGCTCGAACAGCTCGGTGGAGGCCGCGAACGCGTCCTCGACGGCACCGCCGCCGACTGGCCGCACCCGGCCGCCGATCCGCTGAACATCGTCGCCGTGGAGTGCGCGGGTCCGCGGGCGCAGCTCGTCCCCGGGCTGCCGGACGACGCGTACGAGCACGACGGCCAGCTGACCAAGCGCCATGTCCGGGCCGCGACGCTCGCCGCGCTCGCGCCCGCCGCCGGAGAACTGCTCTGGGACATCGGCGGCGGCTCCGGCTCGATCGCCGTGGAGTGGCTGCGGGCGCACCGCAGCTGCCGGGCCGTCAGCGTGGAGCGGGACGCCGTCCGGGCCGACCGGATCCGGCGCAACGCCGACACGCTCGGCGTGCCGCGGCTGGAGGTCGTCACCGGCCGGGCGCCCGACGCGCTGGCCGGACTGCCGGTGCCGGACGCCGTGTTCATCGGCGGCGGGCTGACCGCGCCCGGCCTGCTGCAGGCCTGCTGGGACGCGCTGCCCGCGGGCGGCCGGCTGGTCGCCAACACCGTCACGCTGGAGTCCGAGGCGCTGCTCACCGAGTGGTACCGCCGGCACGGCGGGGAGCTGGTGAAGCTGGCGGTCGCGCACGCCGTACCGGTCGGCGGGTTCACCGGCTGGCGGCAGGCCATGCCGGTCACCCAGTGGTCGGCCGTCAAGACGTCCGAGGCCGGCCGGGCCGGCGTGGAGGAGGAGCAGTGACCGTCTACTTCATCGGGGCCGGCCCCGGTGCCGCCGACCTGATCACCGTCCGCGGGCAGCGCACGCTGGCCGCCTGCGGGGTGTGCCTGTACGCGGGCAGCCTGGTGCCGCGCGAACTGCTCGCCGAATGCCCGCCGGACGCACGGCTGGTGGACACCGCGAACCTGGACCTCGACCGGATCGTCGCCGAGATCGCCCGCGCCCACGAGGAGGGCCGGGACGTGGCCCGGCTGCACTCCGGCGACCCCTCGGTGTTCAGCGCCGTCGCCGAGCAGATGCGGCGCCTCGACGCGCTCGGCATCCCGTACGAGGTGGTGCCGGGCGTGCCCGCCTTCGCCGCCGCGGCGGCCGCGCTCAAGCGGGAACTGACCGTGCCGACGGTCGGTCAGACCGTCATCCTCACCCGGGTCTCCCGGCAGGCCACCCCGATGCCCGAGGGCGAGGACCTCGCCACCCTCGGCCGCAGCGGCGCCCTGCTGGTGCTGCACCTCGCCGCCCGCTACGTCGACAGCGTCGTCGAGGAGCTGCTGCCGCACTACGGCGCCGACTGCCCGGCCGCCGTCGTCGCCATGGCCAGCCGCCCCGACGAGCTCGTGCTGCGCGGCACCCTCGGCGACATCGCCGAGCAGGTGAAGGCTGCCGGTGTGCTGCGGACGGCCGTCATCCTGGTCGGCCGGACCCTCGGCGCCGAGCAGTTCCGCGACAGCCACCTGTACTCCTCCGAGCGCGAGCGGCCGCACGAGCCCTGCGGCGCCTGACCTCCGGCGTCGTCACCCGGCGGGTGCCGCCAGCGCCGCCGTGAAGGCCCGGGCCCGTCGGGTGATCTCCGGCCAGTCGGCGGCGGCGACGGCGGCCGGGGGGACGACCCCGGAGCCGGCGCAGACGGCGAGGGCGCCGTGGTCGAGGAAGGCGGCGGCGTTGCCCGTGTCGACACCGCCGGAGGCGACCAGCGGGACGTCGGGGTAGGGGCCGCGCAGATCGGCGAAGTAGCCGGGGCCGAAGACGCGGGCCGGGAAGACCTTGACCGCGGCGGCGCCCAGGTCGACGGCCTGCGCCACCTCGGTCGGGGTGAGCGCGCCGAGCACGACCGGGACACCGGCCTGCCCGGCCGCGGCGGCGACCTCGGGGCGGCACCCCGGGGTGACCAGGAAACCCGCACCGGCGTCCACCGCGCGTTCGGCCTGCTCGGCGGTCAGCACCGTACCGACCCCGATCCGGTGCCCGGCCCCGGCCGCGTGCCGCAGGTGTGCCGTCACCTCCGGTGTGGTGAAGGTGAGTTCGACCCGGTCGATGCCCCCGGCGGCCAGTGCCGCGCACAGCTCGGCGGCGTCCGGGATCCGCGGCGCGCGGACCACGGCGATCACCCGCTCGGCGGCGAGAGCGGCCCGCAGGGCGGCGGCTGCGGCGGCGCCGGGGGTGGTGGCGGTGGGTGCGGTCACGGGATTCGGGCTCCTCGGTTCGGGCGGGCAGGCGTGCCGTACCCGGCGGTTCACCGGGCGCGGGTGCCGTCGGCGGTGCGGCGCAGGGTGCGACCGGGCAGCGCTCCGGTGGGACGGCCGTCGTCCAGGACGGCGGTGCCGTTGACCCGGACGTGGGCGATCCCGGCGGCCGCTCGGCGCGGGTGGTCGAAGGTGGCGGTGTCGCGGACGGTCGCCGGGTCGAGCAGCACCAGGTCGGCGTGGTGGCCGGGGCGGACGAGGCCGCGGCGGTGGAGCCGGAGGCGGCGGGCCGGGCGGCCGGTCATCCGGGCGATCGCCTCCTCCAGGGTGAGCACGCCCTCGTCCCGGCCGTAGTGGCCGAGGTAGCGGGCGAAGGTGCCCCAGGCCCGGGGGTGCGGCCGGTCGCCGACGAGCAGGCCGTCGCTGCCGACGGTGTGCGCGGGGTGTCGCATCACGGCGCGGACGTTCGCCTCGTCGCCGACGTGCTGGAGGATCGTGGTGGCGAGGCGGTCGCGGCGCAGCAGGTCGAGGAAGGCCTCGGTGCCGGTGGTGCCGTCCGCGGCGGCGACCTCGGCGACGGTGCGGCCGACCAGGGCGGCGAGGGCCGGGTCGCCGACGCCGGAGATCTGCACGGTGTGCCAGTCGGCGGTGACGCCGTGGCAGCCGTCGCTGCCGGTCTCCTCCAGGGCGGTACGGATGCGCTCGCGGGCGGCCGGGTCGCCGAGCCGGGCGAGGGTCGCGTCCGGTCCGCCGGCGGCGGCCCAGCCGGGCAGCAGCGCGGCGAGGGTGGTGGAGCCGGGGAGGTAGGGGTAGCTGTCGAGGGTGATGTCGAGGCCCTCGGCGAGGGCCGCGTCGACCAGGGCGAGGAGTTCGCCGGCCCGGCCGCGGTTGACCTCGAAGTTCATGGTCGCGTGGGTGAGGTGCAGCGGGCAGCCGGAGGCGCGGGCGATCGCGATCATCTCGGCGTAGCCCTCCAGCGCGCCGGCGCCGTAGGAGCGCTGGTGCGGGGCGTGGAATCCGCCGGCGGCGGCCACCACCTCGCAGAGCGCGGTGAGTTCGGCCGTTCCGGCGTACATGCCGGGCGGGTAGCTGAGCCCGCTGGACAGGCCGACCGCGCCCTCGGCGAGGCCGTCGGCCACCAGGGCGCGCATCCGGTCGAGGTCGGCCCCGGTCGGCGGGCGGTCGTCCCAGCCCATGGCGAGCATCCGGACGGTGCCGTGCGGCACCAGGTAGCAGGTGTTGACGGCGGTGCCGGTGTCGAGCCGGTCGAGGTACTCGCCGACGGTGCGCCAGTTCCAGTCGAAGCCGTCGGGGTCGCCGTTCCAGCCGGCGAGTTGGCGGCGCAGTGCGGGCAGGGTGGTGTCGTCGACGGGTGCGTAGGAGAGGCCGTCCTGGCCGAGGACCTCGCAGGTGACGCCCTGGGTGATCCGGGAGGGGTGGCCGGGTTCGACGAGCAGGCGCAGGTCGGAGTGGGTGTGCATGTCGACGAAGCCGGGGGCGAGGACGAGGCCGTCCGCGTCGAGCGCACGGCGGGCGGTGAGGTGCTCGCCGGGGACGCCGACGGTGTCGATCAGGCCGTCGGTGACGGTGACGTCCGCGCGGCGGCGCGGGGCGCCGGTGCCGTCCACGACGGTGGCGCCGCGGATCACCAGATCGGCCACCAGACCACTCCTCACCTGCAATGTTGCGTTATTCGCAACGTGCGTTGCGGATAGTGCCACGACGGTTCTAACATTCACGCCGAAGCGCGGTCAACGAGACGGGCGCGTCCGAGGGGCGCGCGGGCAAAGGGAGTGCGGCGGATGGCGGAGCGGTCGCCCGGCCCGTGGGCCGTGTGCCTGGGCGAGTCGATGGCGGTGCTGCTGCCGGACGCCGCGGGCCCGCTGGAGGCCGCGGGCGGCTTCCGGCCGGCGGTGGGCGGCGCGGAGTCCAACACGGCGTGCGCGCTGGCCGCGCTGGGTGTGCCGGCGGCCTGGATCGGCCGGGTCGGCGACGACGGGTTCGGGCGCATGGTCACCGCCGATCTGGCCGCCTGCAGGGTGGACGTCTCGGCCGTCGCGGTGGACCCGCACCGCCGCACCGGCCTCTACGTCAAGGAGACCGGCGGTTCGGCGCTGCCGCACGACCTCGGCCCGGGCCGCAGCCGGCTGCACTACTACCGGACGGGCTCCGCCGCCTCGGCGCTCTCCCCCGCGCTGCTGGCCGACCCGGCTGCCGCCCGGCTGCTGGCCGGCGCCCGGCTGCTGCACCTGACCGGCATCACCGCGGCGCTCTCCGACGACTGCCTGGCACTCGTCCGCGCGCTGCTCGCCGACCGGCGGCCCGGCCGCCTGGTCTCCCTCGACCTCAACTGGCGCCCCGCGCTCTGGCACGGCCGCGACCCGGCGGTGCTGCCCGACCTGCTGGACGCCGCCGACGTCCTGCTGCTGGGCGCGGACGAGGCCGCCGAAGCCCTCGGCACCGGGGACCCGGCCGCGCTGCGGGCCGCCTTCCCCTCCCCCGCGACCGTCGTCGTCAAGGACGCCGGCCACCGGGTCACCGCCCTGGACCGCTCGGGCACCGCCGTCACCGAGCCGGCGCTCGCCGTCGAGGTGGTCGAGCCGACCGGTGCCGGCGACGCCTTCGCCGCCGGCTACCTGGCCGGCCTGCACCGCGGCCTGGACGGCCGCCGCCGGCTGCGGCTCGGCCACCTCGCCGCGGCCTGCGCCCTGACCGCCCCCGGCGACCGCGGCCGGCTGCCCGCGCCCGGCGTGGTCGCGGCGCTGCTCGACGCCCCGGCCGGGGACTGGGCGGCGACCCGGGTGACCGCGGATGGCATCGTGTCCCCGGTACTCACCCGGCCGGCCGCGCACCTCGGAGCACCCACCCCATGAGCCAGACCGTCACCCGCGCCCTGCGCCTGCTCGCCGAACTCGGCGAGGGCGAACGCTCCCTCGACCAGCTGGCGCAGGCGCTCGGGGTGCACAAGACCACCGTGCTGCGGCTGCTGCAGAGCCTGGAGGAGGGCCGGTTCGTCCACCGCGACGCCAACTACCGCTACCACCTCGGGGCCGGCCTGTTCGCCCTGTCCAGCCTGGCCCTGGAGCAGCGCGGCATCCGCCGCACCGCCGCGCCGCACCTCGCCGAGCTGAACGCGGCGACCGGCCAGACGGTGCACCTGGCCGCGTACGAGGGCGGCGAGGTGGTCTACATCGACAAGTACGACTCCCGGCAGCCGGTGCGGATGTACTCCCGGATCGGGCTGCGGGCCTCGCTGCACTGCACCGCCGTGGCGAAGGTGCTGCTGGCCGACCTGCCGCCGGCCGAGCGCCGCAAGGTGGCCGCCGCGATCGAGTACACCCCGCACACGGCGAACACGATCGCCGGGCCGAAGCAGCTGCTCGCCGAACTGGAGCAGGTCGCCGCCCAGGGCTGGGCGCAGGACCACGCCGAGCACGAGCCGTTCATCAACTGCGTGGCCGCGCCCGTCCGGGACGTCTCCGGGCGGGTCGTCGCCGCCGCGTCGGTCTCGGTGCCGGACGTGGTGCTGCCGTACGAGCAGGTGCTGGAGCTGCTGCCGCAGCTGCTGGCCACGGCCCGGGCGATCTCCGCCGACGCGGGCGCCCCCGTCTGATCCTTTCCGATCCCTTCTGATCCTCGATGAGTCCGATCCCGCGAGAGGAAGCACACCGCATGACCGAGAAGACCGAGGTCCGCACGGACGGCGCCCCCGCGCCCGCCTGGATGTTCTCCCAGGGGGTGCGCAAGGGCCCGATCCTGCAGGTCTCCGGCCAGGGCCCGCAGGACCCGGCGACCGGGGAGTACCTGTACCCCGGGGACGTGCGGGCGCAGACCCGGCGAACGCTGGAGAACGTCAAGGCGATCGTCGAGGCGGGCGGCGGCACCGTCGAGGACGTGGTGATGTTCCGCGTCTACCTGACGAAGCGTTCGGACTTCGCGGAGATGAACGCGGCCTACGCCGCCTTCATCGAGGAGAACGTCGCCCCGGGCGGGGTGAAGCCCTGCCGGACGACCGTGATGGTCGAACTGCCGCAGGAGCCGATGCTGGTGGAGATCGACGCGCAGGCCGTCATCGGCTGAGCGGCGCCCGTCACCGGCGGGCGGCCGGGCCCAGCGGCTCGGCCCGGCCGACGATCGTGCCGGCCCGGTCGGTGCAGATCACGTCCACCGCCACCGGGGCCGGGGCGAGCACGCCGAGCGCGGTCGCCCGGGCCGCCTCGGCCACCAGGTCGCCCAGCGGCACCCCGGCCGCCGCGCACAACTGCACCGCCTCCAGGCCGGTGTTGGCGGCGGCGACCGCCGCGGCCAGCTCCGGCGAGGCGCCGCCGCGGCGGGCCAGCTCGGCCAGGTAGCCCTTGTCGACCTGCGAGCGGGCCGAGTGCAGGTCGAGGTGGCCGGCCGCCAGCTTGGACAGCTTGGCGAAGCCGCCGGCCACGGTCAGCCGGGGCACCGGGTGGCGCTTGAGGTACTTGAGCACCGCGCCCGCGAAGTCGCCCATGTCCAGCAGCGCGTCCTCCGGCAGGTCGTGCACGGCGACGGCGACCTTCTCCGAGGTCGAGCCGGTGCACCCGGCGACGTGGGTGCGGCCGGCCGCCCGGGCGACGTCCACCCCGCGGCGGATCGAGTCGATCCACGCCGAGCAGGAGTAGGGCACCACGATGCCGGTGGTGCCGAGGATCGACAGGCCCCCGAGGATGCCGAGCCGCGGGTTCCAGGTGGAGCGGGCGATCTCCTCGCCGTGGTCGACGGAGATCTCCACCACCACGTCCCCGCTGCCGCCGTGCCGGGCGGCGACCTCGGCGACGGTGTCCCGCATCATCTGCCGCGGCACCGGGTTGATCGCCGGCTCGCCGACCGGCAGCGGCAGACCGGCCTTGGTGACGGTGCCGACGCCGGGGCCGGCCCGGAAGACCACGCCGCTGCCCGGGGCACCCGCGGTGACGGTGGAGCGGATCAGCGCGCCGTGGGTGACGTCCGGGTCGTCGCCGGCGTCCTTCACCACCCCCGCCATCGCCCGTCCGGCCGTCAGTTCCTCCGCCGCCAGGGCGAACGCGGGCCGCTGGCCCTTCGGCAGGACGATCTCCACCGGGTCGGGGAACTCCCCGGTGAGCAGGGCGGTGTACGCGGCGGCGGTGGCCGCCGTGGCGCACGCGCCCGTCGTCCAGCCGTGCCGCAGCCCGCTACTCTTCAGCTGCGCCGCCCGGCCGCCCGCCTCAGCCACGTCCGCCTCCTGGAGTTCCGATGCACGTCCTGATCCTCGGCGGCACCACCGAGGCCCGCCGTCTCGCCGCCGTCCTCGCCGAGGATCCCGCGCTGCGGGTGACCAGCTCGCTGGCCGGCCGGGTCGCGGAGCCGCGGCTGCCGGCGGGCGAGGTGCGGATCGGCGGTTTCGGCGGCTCGGTCGGGCTGGCCGACTGGCTACGGGCCGAGCAGGCGGACGCGGTCATCGACGCCACCCATCCCTTCGCCGAGAAGATCAGCCGGAGCGCGGCCACCGCGGCCGCCGAGGTCCATGTTCCCCTGCTCGTCCTGCGGCGTCCCGGCTGGGTCCCGGTCGACGGCGACGACTGGCACCGGGTGGACTCGCTGGCCGAGGCGGCGGACGCCCTGCCGGGGCTCGGCCGCCGGGTGTTCCTCACCACCGGGCGGCAGGGCATGGCCGCCTTCGCGCACCTGAAGGACACCTTCTTCCTGGCCCGGTCGGTGGACCCGCCGGACCGGCCGCTGCCGCCCCGGCTGGAGGTGCTGCTCGACCGCGGCCCGTTCACCCTGGACGGGGAGCGCCGGGTGCTGCGCGAGTACGACATCGACGTGCTGGTCACCAAGGACAGCGGCGGCGCGGCCACCGCGCCCAAGCTCACCGCGGCCCGCGAGCTCGGGCTGCCCGTGGTGGTCGTCCGCCGGCCCGAGACGCCCTCCGGCGTCCCGGTCACCGACGGGGTGCAGGGCGCCGTCGACTGGCTGACCGCCCTGGCGGCGGGTCGGTCCTCCTGAGACGCCGTCTCAACCCGGGGCCCGCTTCAAGTCGGCCTTCAGGAACCGGCGGAGCTTCTGCAGCGGCCAGGTGTTGACGACCTCCTCGGCGGCGAGCCGGCCGCGCTGGGCGGTGGCGACGCCGAAGCGGAGGTTGTCGAGGTGGACGGTGGCGTGCGCATCGGTGTTCACGGCGAAGCGGACGCCGTGGCGGTGGGCGGCGATGATCAGTTCGTCGCCGAGGTCGAGCCGCTCGGGTGAGGCGTTGACCTCCAGGACGGTGCCGGTGCGGGCCGCGGCGGCGAAGACCTCGTCGAAGTCGGCGTCGATCGGCGCGCGGCGGCCGAGCAGCCGGGTAGTGGGGTGCCCGATCACGTGGACGTACGGGTTCTCGCAGGCCCGGACGAGCCGGCGGGTCTGCGCGGCCCGGTCGAGCGTGAAGGCCGAGTGGATCGAGGCGACGCACAGGTCGAAGCCGGCCAGGAACTCGGGCGGCCAGTCCACACCGCCGTCCGGGTCGATGTTCAGCTCGGTGCCGTGCAGCAGCCGCATCCGCCCGAACGAGCCCTGCAGCGCCTGCAGTTGCTCGCGCTGGGCGAGCATCTTCGCGTCGGTCATCCGCTGCATGGCCAGGTTCGGCGCGTGGTCGGTGACGGCGACGTAGGACCAGCGGCGGCGGTGCGCGGCGGCGAGCATCTCCTCCAGCGGGGCGAGGCCGTCGGTGAGGTCGGTGTGGGTGTGCAGGTCGCCGCGGACGTCCTGCTCGGTGACGGGCTGGCCGAGTTCGCCGTTCAGGGCGTCCTCGATCTCGCCGCGGTCCTCGCGCAGGGTGGGCGGGATCCACGGCAGGCCGAGCGCCTCGTACACGTCCTCCTCGGTGCGGGAGGCGAGCTTGCGGCCGCCGTCCGCCTCGAAGAGGCCGTACTCGGAGAGCTTGAGCCCGGCCCTGACAGCGCGGGCGCGCAGTTTGACGTTGTGCGCCTTGGAGCCGGTGAAGTAGACGAGGCCGGCGCCCCAGTCCTCGGCCGGGACGACCCGCAGGTCGACCTGGAGGCCCCGGGTGGTGCGGACGGAGGTCTTGGTGGTGCCGCTGCCGAGCACCTCGGCGGTGAGCGGATGGCCGGTGAGGGCGGCCGTCAGCGGGGCGGAGTCGTCCGCGGCGGCGAGGACGTCGACGTCGCCGACGGTCTCGCGCATCCGGCGCAGCGAGCCGGCCCAGGTGCAGCGTTCGCAGCCGGAGGCCTCGCGGACGGCGGCGGCGATCTCCTCGGCGAGGGCGAGGGCGGTGGAGATCAGCACCCGGCCGCCGCCCTGCCGGAGCACCTCGATGCCGTGGACGATGTTCTCCGCGGTGCGGGCGCCGAGGCCGGGGAGGTCGTCGAGGCGTCCGGCGCGGGCGGCGTCGAGGAGTTCGTCGACGGTGGAGACGCCGAGTTCGCGGTGGACGAGGGCGGCCTTCTTGGGGCCGACGGTCGGGATCGCCATGATCTCGCGGACGCCCGGCGGCACCTTGGCGCGCAGCGCGTCGACGGCGGCGACCCGGCCGGTGCCCAGGTACTCGGTGATCTTCTCGGCGGTGGACCTCCCGACGCCGGGGATGGCCTGGAGGCCCTCGGCGTCGAGCCGGGCGAGGTCCTCCGGGTGGCCGCCGACGGACCGGGCGGCCTTCTCGTAGGACCGTGCCCGGTAGGCGTCGCCGCCGGTGAGCAGCAGCAGGTCGGAGTATTCCTGGAGCAGTGCGCCGACCTCGTCGTTGAGCCGCGCCATGCCCCCAGTCTAGGGCGGCCTTGACAGCGGCACCCTGCGGAATGAATATTCATTCCGTGACCCCGCGCAAGCCCGACCTCGCCGAGCGGCTCATCGACGCCGCTGTCGCCCTCTTCGCCGAGCGCACCTACGAGGGCACCCAGATGCCCGCCGTGGCCCAGCGCGCCGGAGTGGGCGTGGGCAGCATCTACCGGTACTTCCCCAGCAAGGAGGCACTCGGCAACGCGGCCTTCCAGCACGCCAAGCGGGCCCTGCTCGACGAGCTGGCCGCGGCGATGGCCGAGGGCGGCCCGGCCGGCACCGTCCGCGAGGAGTTCGGCCGCTTCTGGCGGGGCTTCACCCGGTACGCCGGGGCCCGCCCGGAGGCGTTCGTCTTCCTGGAGCACCAGCAGCACGACACCTTCCTGGCACCGGACAGCCTGGCGCTGGCCGCCGAGATCGACCGGATCGCCGCCGACTTCATCGAGCGCGGCCAGCGGGCCGGCGAGATCCGCGACGGGGACGCCGCCCAGCTGGTGGCGCTCGCCGTCGGCGCCTTCACCGGCCTGGTCAAGCTGCACCGCGCGGACGGCCTCGGTGCGATGGCCCCCGCGGACCTCGCCGCCGCCGAGGAGTGCGTCTGGGCCCTGCTGCACCGCCCCGCCCCCTGACCGCACCCGCCCCGCCCCCCGCACGCCGCTCCCCTCCCCCGCACGCCACTCCCCCGGAAAGGCAGGTCCCCCGATGACCGCCCCGCAGACCGTCCTGATCACCGGGTGCTCCACCGGCATGGGCCGCGAGGCCGCCCTCGCCCTGCACCGGCTCGGCCACCGCGTGGTCGCCACCGCCCGCCGTCCCGAGGCCCTCGCCGACCTGGCCGGCCTCGGCATCACCACGCTCGCCCTGGACGTCACCGACGAGCGGTCGATGACGGCCGCGGTGGCCCGCGTCGAGGAGTTGCACGGCCACGTCGACGTCCTGATCAACAACGCCGCGTACGGGCTGCACCAGCCGGTCGAACTGGCCTCCCCGGAGGAGGTCCGCACCCAGTTCGACACCAACGTCTTCGGCCTCGTCCGGATGGCCCAGCTGGTGCTGCCCGGCATGCGGCGGGCCGGCCGCGGACGGATCGTCAACATCTCCTCGATGGGCGGCCGGTTCTCGCCGCCCGGCGGCGCCTTCTACCACGCCACCAAGCACGCGGTGGAGGCGATCAGCGACTCGCTGCGGCTGGAGGTCGCACCCTTCGGCGTCGACGTGGTCGTCGTCCAGCCCGGCCCGACCATCACCGGCTTCGGCGGCACCGCGGTCGCCACCATGCCGGACGGCTCCGGCCCGTACGGCTCGTTCACCACGGCGCTCGCCGACATGTACGCCAACAAGGCGTTCACCCGGCGCAGCGGCGCCGTGACGGCCGAGGCCGCCACCAAGGTGATCGTCCGGGCGGCGACGGTGCGCCGGCCGCGGGCCCGGTACGCGATCGGGGCGATGGCGCGCGGCACGATGATCGCCAAGCGGCTGCTGCCGGACGCCGCCTTCGACGCCGTCATGCGGGCCTCCTTCCCGCTGCCGAAGGCGGGCTGACGGCCCGACGGCCGCCTGCGCGGAAAAGCGCGTGCCTCACGCCCGTCCGCCGCGCTAGCCTCGGCGGCATGAAGCACCAGCGCGCTGCCGCGACCACGACGCCGGAGAGGGTCCCGGCGCGCTGACACCTGCTGTCCGAAGCCCCGGGGCGAGTGCCCCGGGGCTTCGTGCTGTGCCCGGTCACCCGTCCCGGCATCACCGAGGGAGACCGTCGTGCACGAGAGCACCGACCACCGGGACCACCGCCGGCTCGGCCGCGAGCTGGACCTCTTCGACACCGACCGGCTGATCGGGGCCGGTCTGCCCTACTGGCTGCCGGACGGCGCCGCGGTGCGGCACGCACTGGAGGAGTACGTCCGCGAGGTGGAACGGCTGGCCGGCTACCGGCACGTCCACTCGCCCGTCCTCGGCAAACGCGAGCTGTACGAGATCTCCGGCCACTGGGCGCACTACAGCGAGGACATGTTCCCGCCCATGCGGCTCGGCGGCGAGGAGGTGGTGCTGCGGCCCAGCCTCTGCCCGCACCACGCGGTGATCTTCCGCGCCCGGCCGCGCAGCCACCGCGACCTGCCGCTGCGGCTGGCCGAACTCGGCGGCATGTTCCGCTCCGAAATGTCGGGGGTGCTCGGCGGACTGACCCGGGTCAGGTCGATCCAGCTGAACGACGCCCACATCTTCTGCCGTCCCGACCAGGTCGCCGAGGAGGTCCGGTCGGCGCTGGCGCTGATCCACGGCGCGTACCGGGCGCTCGGCATCGAACCGGCCCGGCACCGGCTCTCGCTGCCCGCCGAGGGCGGCAAGTACGTCGCCGACCCCGAGATGTGGCAGCGCGCCGGCCGGCTGCTCGCCGAAGCGCTGGACGAGGCCGGGGTGCCGTACGAGGAGGAGGTGGGCGAGGCCGCGTTCTACGGGCCCAAGATCGACGTCCAGGTGGTCGACCGGGCCGGACGGGAGTCCACCCTCTCCACCGTGCAGGTCGACTTCCACCAGCCCGCCCGGTTCGACCTCGGCTACACCGGACCGGACGGTGCCCGGCACCGGCCGGTGATGGTGCACCGGGCGGTCATCGGCAGTGTGGAACGGGCGGTGGCCCACCTGATCGAGGTGCACCAGGGCGCCTTCCCCGCCTGGCTGGCGCCCGTCCAACTGCTGGTGCAGCCGGTCGCCGAGGAGCAGCGGCCGCAGGCGGAGGCCCTCGTCCGGCAGGCCCTGCGGCAGGGGCTGCGGGCCGAACCCGCCGACCCGCGGTCCGGCACCCTCGGAGCGCGGGTCCGGGCCGGCCGGCTGGTGCCGTACCAGGCCGTCATCGGCGCGGCCGAGGCCGCCGACGGGCTGGTGTCGCTCCGGCTGCGGGACGGCCGACGGATCGGACCGCTGCCGGAGGCGGAGGCGTTGCGGCTGATCGGGGACGAGGCTCGGCCGTAGGGGCGCGGGTGGATCACCACTGGGGGTGCCCCCACGCGCCCCTGAAGAACCCGTCCGGGAAAGCCTCCGGTCAGTCCTCCGGGTAGCGGCGCGGGGTCCAGACGACCTCGGTGTCGTTGCCGCGGCGGACCAGGCGGGTCTGGGAGGACCCGATGAGCAGCAGGGTGCGCATGTCGACCTCGGCCGGGTCGAGGTCGGCCAGCCGGACGGTGCGGACGCGTTCGGTGGGGCCGCCCACGTCACGGGCCATCACCACCGGGGTGTCGGCGCCGCGGTACTCCAGCATCAGGTCGCGGGCCAGCCCGACCTGGGTGGTGCGCGACTTCGAGCCGGGGTTGTAGAGCGCCAGCACCAGGTCGGCCTCGGCGGCGGCGCGCAGCCGCCGGGCGATGACCTCCCACGGCTTGAGGCGGTCGGAGAGCGAGACCACCGCGTAGTCGTGGCCGAGCGGGGCGCCGGCGCGGGAGGCCGCGGCGTGGGCGGCCGTCATGCCGGGCAGCACCCGGACGGGCACCTCGCGGTACGGGTCCTCGCCGGCCGCCTCCAGGACGGCGGTGGCCATCGCGAAGACGCCGGGGTCACCGGAGGAGACGACCGCGACGCGGCGGCCGCGGCGGGCCAGGTCGAGGGCGAACTCGGCGCGCACCGACTCGACCTTGTTGTCGGAGCCGTGCCGGACCTGGCCGGGGCGGACGGGCACCCGGTCCAGGTAGGTGGTGTAGCCGACCAGGTCGGTGGCGGCGGCCAGGGCGCCGCGGGCCTCCGGGGTGAGCCAGAGCGGTCCGGCCGGGCCGGTGCCGACGACCACGACCTCGCCGGGGCCGTCCGGCTCGGGGAGGTCGAGCGGGGCGACCTTGCTGGGCAGCACGGCGACCGAGAAGTACGGCACGGTGTCGGCCTCGACCTCGGCGAGCGGCAGGGTGCGCTCGCCGTCCATGAACGCCCGCTCGACGTACTGCGCGTCGTCGAGCCGGCCGGCCCGCTCCAGGGCGCGGCGGACGGCCGGGAAGGTCCGGCCGAGCTTCATGATCACCGCGGAGTCGGCGGAGGCGATCCGGGCGGCGAGCTCCTCCTCCGGCAGGGTGCCGGGGATGATCGTCAGGGTCTCCTCGGCCTCCACCAGGGCGCTGCCGAGCCGGGCCGCGGCGGCGCTGACCGAGGTCACGCCGGGCACCACCTCGGTCGGGTAGCGGTGCGCGAGGCGCTTGTGCATGTGCTGGTAGGAGCCGTAGAACAGCGGGTCGCCCTCGGCGAGGACGACGACGTTCCGGCCGGCGTCCAGGTGGGCGGCGAGCCGGGCCGACGCCTCCTCGTAGAAGTCGTCCAGGGCTCCGCGGTAGCCACCGGGGTGGTCGGTGGTCTCCACGGTGATCGGGTAGACCAGCTTCTCCTCGATCTGGCCGCCGGTCAGGTAGCGGTCGGCGATCGAGCGGGCGATGGAGCGGCCGTGCCGGGCGCTGTGGTAGGCCACCACGTCGGCCTTGCCGATGAGTTCGGCGGCGCGGACGGTAACCAGCGAGGGGTCGCCGGGGCCGAGGCCGACGCCGTACAGCCGGCCGGTCCGCCGGTCGGTCTGCTGCCCGGCCTGCTGCCCGGTCTGCTGCTCGGTCACTCTTCTTCACTCGCAATCGCGTTGATCGCGGCGGCGGCGATCGCGCTGCCGCCGCGCCGGCCGCGGACCACCAGGTGCTCCAGGCCGGACGGGTGCTCGGCCAGGGCCTGCTTGGACTCGGCGGCGCCGATGAAGCCGACGGGCACGCCGATCACCGCGGCCGGGCGGGGTGCGCCGGCCTCGATCATCTCCAGCAGCCGGAAGAGCGAGGTCGGCGCGTTGCCGACGGCCACCACGGCGCCCTCCAGCCGGGGCAGCCACAGCTCCATGGCGGCGGCGCTGCGGGTGTTGCCGGTCTTCCGCGCGAGCTCGGGCACCGACGGGTCGGTGAGGGTGCAGATCACCTCGTTGTCGGCGGGCAGCCGCTTGCGGGTGACACCGCTGGCGACCATGTTGACGTCGCAGAGGATCGGCGCACCGGCGTGCAGCGCCTTGCGGGCCGAGGCGACCACGCCGGGCGAGTAGACCAGGTCCTCGACCAGGTCGGTCATGCCGCAGGCGTGGATCATCCGCACCGCGACCTGGGAGACGTCGGCGGGCAGGGCGGCCAGGTCGGCCTCGGCCCGGATGGTGGCAAAGGACTGCCGGTAGATGGCGGCGCCGTCCTTCTCGTACTCGATCACGTGGTCCTCCGGGCCTCGGCGACCGCCTCGGCCATCTCTTCCGTCGTCACATCCACTGGCGTCACATCCATGGGGCGGGCCGGTGTCCCGACCGGTGCCACCCGGTAGCCCTGCCCGGTGGCGAGCACGTCCACCCATCGCCCGGAGGGGTGGCCGCAGCGCCGTTCGCAGCCCGACCAGTGCACCGGCAGGCCGCCGCCGTCCGCCCGTTCCAGGGCGCGGGCCGCGTCGCCGCGCACGTCGGCGAGCGACTTGCCGCAGCCGGGCAGGCCGGTGCAGGCGGTGGCGCGGTCCCAGGCGGTGCCGGGCCCGGTCAGGAAGCCGGCCGCGGCGAGCCCGGCGAGGGCCTCGGGGCCGGCGCCGGGCAGGACGGCGCCGCGCCAGGGCGTCAGCCGGACCTCGCCGGCGGCCAGCCCGGCGAGCACCCGCCACTGTGCGGCGGTGGCCCGTCCGAAGCGCGTCCCGACCGAGAGGCCGCCGGGCAGCACCCCGAGCGGCGGGTGTCCGCCGGACAGCGGGGGCAGCGGCAGGTCGCCGGGCGGCAGGAGTTCGGGGACCTCGCGCAGGTGCCAGGCCCGGGTGCCGGTGGTGCGCAGCGCGTCGAGGAAGGCCCGGGCGGCGTCCAGGGCGGCGTCCACGGCCTGTGCGGCCGGCACCGCGCGGACGGTCGTCTCGCGGCCGAGCCGCAGCAGGGCGGTGCCGCCGGGCGCTGCGATCAATGTCACATCGGCGTTCAGGGCGGCGACATCGCCGCGGCCGTCGTCCAGGGCGAACAGGAACTTGCCGGAGAGCGCGGCCGCCCAGGGCGCCGCGCAGAGCTTCGCGTCCAGCTCGCGCACCCGGGCAGCGGTGTCGGCGTGCCCCTCGGCGTCGAGGCCGGCGGTCGGCGAGGCGACGATGTTGCGCACCCGCTCGTGGGTGTCGGAGGGCAGCAGGCCGACGGCCCGCAGCCGGTCGGCGAGTTCCGCGCCGCAGGCCGAAGCCAGGCCGCGCAGTTGGACGTTGCCGCGCGAGGTGGTCTCCAGCGCGCCGTCGCCGAGCGCCTCGGCCGCATCGGCCAGCGCCATTGCCTGACGAACCGTCAGCAGTCCGCCGGGCACGCGGATGCGGGCGAGGGCGCCGTCGTCGGCCGTGTGCAGACGAAGGGCCCCCGGACAGGCGTCCGGCCGGCCCCGGTCGGGCACGGCGGAGCCCGCCCCGGCGGGGTCGGGAGTCGGTGGCATGGCGGCGAGCATACAGATTGTCCGACGGGGCGCCCCGTCGTCTGGATCACAGTCCGCGTGCAGTCCCGCGGCCGTCCGCCACCCCGTACGATGCTGCCGGACGGTCCGTGCGGGCCGTCCGACGCCAGCGACGGCAAGCGGAGGAAACCGGTGCAAATCCGGTGCGGTCCCGCCACTGTAACCACGGCTCAGCCGCCGTGGAGCCAGGAACTCCCGCCGTCCTCCACCAGCCCGGGGCGCGGACCCCGAGGAAGGCCCGACCTGTGCGCTGCCGCATGCCCGGCTCCGCCGTCCCGCCCGGACGCGCCGAGCCGCCGCCCGCCGTCCCGGTGACCCCGGCGGCGGTCCGCCGCACCCCTGGGGCGCGTCCTCAACAATCACGGGTGCACCACAAGGGGCACGGGGAACTGCGCAATCCGGGGTGGGTGTCACGACGGCACGGGCCAAGCCGCGGTTTGCACGGTAGCCCGCATCCGGATTGCGCAGTTCCCCGCGCCCCTGGAATGACCACCCGAGCACCCTTGAAGACAGGCCGTCGCACCGCACCCCGCTCCGCCCCGCGCACCGGGCTGCCGTCCACCGCCCCGGTGCGCCGCCGCACGCCGTGGAACACCGACCAGGCCGGGAGGCCCTCCGCATGATCCTGCTGCTGTCGACCTCCGACACCGACCTGCTGAGCGCCCGCGCCTCGCAGGGCCCCGTCCGCTACCGGCTCGGCAACCCGGCCCGGCTGTCCGCCGAGGAGCTGCCCGCCCTGGTCGAGGGCACCGACCTGGTCGTCGTCCGCCTGCTCGGCGGCCGCCGCGCCTGGGAGGACGGCCTGGACGCGCTGCTCGCCGGGCCCCGCCCGGTCGTCGTGCTGACGGGCGAGCAGGCCCCGGACGCCCAGCTGATGGAGCTCTCCACCGTCCCGGCCGGCATCGCCGCCGAGGCGCACGCCTACCTCGCGCACGGCGGCCCGGCCAACCTCGCCGAGCTCGGCGCCTTCCTCTCCGACACCGTGCTGCTCACCGGCCACGGCTTCGCCCCGCCCGCCTCCGCCCCGGCCTGGGGCCCGCTGGAGCGTCAGGCCCGCGCCTCGGACGGCCCGCTGGTCGCCGTGCTCTACTACCGCGCCCACCACATGAGCGGGAACACCGCCTTCGTCGAGACGCTGTGCAGCGCGATCGAGGACGAGGGCGCCCGCGCGCTGCCGCTGTACTGCTCCTCGCTGCGCGGCGCCGAGCCGGAGCTGCTCGCCGAACTCGGCCGGGCCGACGCCATCGTCACCACCGTCCTCGCCGCGGGCGGCACCCGGCCCGCCGACGCGCAGGCCGGCGGCGACGAGGAGGCCTGGGACGCGGGCGCCCTCGCCGCCCTCGACCGGCCGATCCTGCAGGCCCTGTGCCTGACCTGGTCGCGCTCGCAGTGGGAGGAGAGCGACGACGGCCTCTCCCCGCTGGACACCGCCACCCAGGTCGCCGTCCCGGAGTTCGACGGCCGCCTGATCACCGTGCCGTTCTCCTTCAAGGAGCTGGACGAGGACGGCCTGACCGTCTACCGCGCCGACGCCGAGCGCTCCGCCCGGGTCGCCGGCATCGCCGTCCGGCACGCCCGGCTGCGCCACACCCCGGCGGCCGAGCGCCGTCTCGCCCTGGTGCTCTCCGCGTACCCGACCAAGCACGCCCGGGTCGGCAACGCGGTCGGCCTGGACACCCCGGCCAGTGCGGTGCGCCTGCTGCACCGCCTCCGGGAGGAGGGCATGGACCTGGGCACCGACCTGCCGGGCCTGGACACGACCTCCGCCTCCCACGAGGGCGACGAGCTGATCCACGCGCTGATCGCGGCCGGCGGCTACGACCAGGACTGGCTGACCGAGGACCAGCTCGCCCGCAACCCCGTCCGCATCCCGGCCGCCGACTACCGCCGCTGGTACGCCGCCCTGCCGCAGGGCCTGCGCGAGCAGGTCGAGGAGCACTGGGGCCCGGCCCCCGGCGAGCTGTACGTGGACCGTTCGCAGAACCCGGACGGCGACATCGTGCTCGCCGCGATCCGCTCCGGGAACCTGCTCGTCCTCATCCAGCCGCCGCGCGGCTTCGGCGAGAACCCGGTCGCGATCTACCACGACCCGGACCTGCCGCCCAGCCACCACTACCTGGCCGCCTACCGCTGGATCGCCGCCGCGCAGGAGGACGGCGGCTTCGGCGCGCACGCCGTGATCCACCTCGGCAAGCACGGCAACCTGGAGTGGCTGCCCGGCAAGACGGCCGCGCTGTCCGCCGAGTGCGGCCCGGACGCCGTCCTCGGCGACCTGCCGCTGATCTACCCCTTCCTGGTCAACGACCCGGGCGAGGGCACCCAGGCCAAGCGCCGCGCCCACGCCACCCTGGTCGACCACCTCGTCCCGCCGATGGCCCGCGCCGACTCGTACGGCGACATCGCGCGCCTGGAGCAGCTGCTCGACGAGTACTCCACGATCGCCGCGATGGACCCGGCGAAGCTGCCGGCGATCCGCGCCCAGATCTGGACGCTGATCCAGGCCGCCCGGCTCGACCACGACCTCGGCCTGGACGAGCGGCCCGAGGACGACGGCTTCGACGACTTCCTGCTGCACGTCGACGGCTGGCTGTGCGAGGTCAAGGACGCCCAGATCCGCGACGGCCTGCACGTCCTCGGCCAGGCCCCGGCCGGCACCGACCGGGTCAACATCGTGCTCGCCATCCTGCGCGCCCGGCAGATCTGGGGCGGCGTCAGCGCGCTGCCCGGTCTGCGCGAGGCGCTCGGCCTGGACGAGGCCGCGCTCACCCTCGGCGCCACCGACGCCGCCGAGGCGCAGGCCCGCGCCCTGGTCGAGGCGATGGAGGCCGAGGACTGGGCGCCCGAGGCGGTCGAGAAGGTCGCCGCCGGGCACCCGGACGCCGTCCGCGAGGTGCTCGACTTCGCCGCCACCCAGGTGGTGCCGCGGCTGACCGCGACCACCGACGAGCTGGACGCCGTGCTGCACGCGCTGAACGGCGGCTTCGTCCCGGCCGGCCCGTCCGGCTCGCCGCTGCGCGGTCTGGTCAACGTGCTGCCGACCGGCCGCAACTTCTACTCCGTCGACCCCAAGGCGATCCCGAGCCGGCTCGCCTGGGAGACCGGCCAGGCGCTCGCCGCCTCGCTGGTCGAGCGGTACCGCGCCGACAACGACGGCGCCTGCCCGCCCTCGGTCGGCCTCTCGCTGTGGGGCACCAGCGCGATGCGCACCGCCGGCGACGACATCGCCGAGGCGTTCGCGCTGCTCGGCGTCCGCCCGGTCTGGGACGACGCCTCGCGCCGGGTCACCGGTCTGGAGGCGATCGGGCTGGAGGAGCTCGGCCGCCCCCGGATCGACGTCACGCTGCGGATCTCCGGCTTCTTCCGGGACGCCTTCCCGCACGTGGTCGCCCTGCTCGACGACGCGGTGCGGCTCGCCGCCCGGCAGGAGGAGGCGGACGCCGACAACTTCGTCCGCGCCCACGTGCAGGCCGACCTCGCCGAGCACGGCGACGAACGGCGGGCCACCGTCCGGGTGTTCGGCTCCCGCCCGGGCACCTACGGCGCCGGTCTGCTGCAGCTGATCGACAGCCGGGACTGGCGCACCGACGCCGACCTCGCCGAGGTGTACACGGTGTGGGGCGGCTACGCCTACGGCCGCGACCTCAACGGCCGCCCGGCCCGGGAGGAGATGGAGAGCGCCTACCGGCGGATCACCGTCGCCGCCAAGAACACCGACACCCGCGAGCACGACATCGCCGACTCGGACGACTACTTCCAGTACCACGGCGGCATGGTCGCCACCGTCCGGGCCCTCACCGGCAAGAACCCGGCCGCGTACATCGGCGACTCGACCCGGCCGGAGACCGTCCGCACCCGGACGCTCACCGAGGAGGCGGCCCGGGTCTTCCGCGCCCGGGTGGTCAACCCGCGGTGGATGGAGGCGATGCGGCGGCACGGCTACAAGGGCGCCTTCGAGATGGCCGCCACCGTCGACTACCTGTTCGGCTACGACGCCACCACCGGGGTGGTCGCCGACTGGATGTACGAGAAGCTGACCGAGGAGTACGTCCTCGACCCGGTCAACCGGGAGTTCCTCTCCGAGGCCAACCCGTGGGCGCTGCACGGCATCAGCGAGCGGCTGCTGGAGGCCGCCGACCGCGGCCTGTGGGCGGAGCCCGACGAGCGCCTGCTCGACGAACTCCGCGCGGCCTACCTGGAGACCGAGGGCGACCTGGAGGCCGAGAGCTGAGGCGGCCGCACCGCGGCGCGCGGGGGCACCTCCCCGTGCGCCGCCATTCGGGTGGCGCCGATTGCGTTCGATCTGCGCCTCGGGTGCATACGATCTCCGCATGACGTTGCGCACGGCGTTGTCGCAGCCCGCCCGGTGGTACTCCCTCGCGGCCGGCGGGCTGCCGGTGCTGGCGTTCCCCGGCGCCGGCCAGGCCTGGCTGGCGTGGGTGGCGCTGGTGCCCGGGATGCTGCTGATGCGGGCGGCCCCGGGCGGGCGCGAGGCCGCGGTGCGGGGCTGGTGGTTCGGGGCCGGGTTCATCCTGGTCGCGATGTACTGGCTGGTGCCGTCGATCGGGCCGGCGCTGCTGCCGCTGGCGGTGGTGTTCGGGGCGCTGCAGGCGGCGTTCGGCTTCGCGGTGCACCGGCTGCTGCACGGCCGGGTCGGGCCGCGGCGGGCGGCGGCCGCGCTGGTGGTGGTGCCGTCGGTCTGGGTGGCATGCGAGTTCGCCCGGTCGTGGCACGCGCTGGGCGGTCCGTGGGCGCTGCTCGGGGCGAGCCAGTGGGAGCATCCTGCGGTGCTGGTGCTGGCGTCGGTGGGCGGGGTGTGGCTGGTCAGTGCCGTGGTGGTGGCCTGCAACACCGCGGTGGTGGTGCTGGTGGCGGGTCCGCTGCGGGTGCTGCCGGCGGCCGTGGTCGCGGGGTGCCTGGCGGCCGGGCCGGTGCTGTTCGCGCTGCTGCCGCCGCCCCCGCAGGGCGGCAGCGCGACGGTGGCGCTGGTGCAGCCCGGGCAGACGTCCGACGACGCCTCGCGGCTGGCGGCGAGCACCCGGATCACCCGCGGTCTGGTGGGCCGGCCGGTGGACCTGGTGGTGTGGGGCGAGTCCAGCACCACGGCCGACCTGGACCGGGACGCCGCCGTGCTGGCCGGTCTGCGGTCGCTGTCGGCGGCGACCGGTGCGCAGCTGCTGGTCGGCGAGGACGCGCGCAAGGCGGACGGGCGGATCTCCAAGGACGCGGTGCTGGTGACCCCGGACGGAGTGGCGGCCCGCTACCGCAAGATCCGGCTGGTGCCGTTCGGCGAGTACATCCCGTTCCGCTCGGCGCTGGGCTGGATCGCGGGGGTGAGCAGGGCCGCGGGCGAGAACCGGGCGCCGGGTGCGGCGTTCCGGCTGCTGCCGGCGACCGACCGGGCCGGTGCGCCGCTGCCGGTCGGTGCGCTGATCTGCTTCGAGTCGGCCTTCCCGGACATGTCGCGATCGGCGGCCCGGGACGGCGCGCCGCTGATCGTCTACCAGTCGGCCACGTCGACCTTCCAGCGGACGTGGGCGCCGGAGCAGCACGCCTCGCTGGGTGCGATCCGGGCGGCGGAGACCGGGCGGCCGGTGGTGCAGGCCGCGCTGACGGGCGAGTCGGTGGCGTACGACCGGCAGGGCCGGCGGCTGGCCCGGCTCGGCACGGACGGGTCGGGGGCGCTGGTGGTGCAGGTGCCGCTGGCGGAGCCCTCCGCGCTGACCTGGTACGACCGGCTGGGTGACTGGGTGTAGCCGAGGTCGGTGGCGGTGACCGCGGTGTCCGGTGCCGTGGTGGCGGGGCGCCGCGGCCGGGGCGAAGCAGGGGGGCGGC